>JAUUZT010000076.1 GCA_030589825.1 Dehalococcoidia bacterium | reverse complement strand
TGTATCCATCTGCCACCGTTAAAAGGTCTATAGAAGTGAATACCACACTGAAATTCAAATCCAGGATAGTTCATCTAAAGAAGGTTCCTGCAGGCAGAAGTATCAGTTACGGTAGAACCTATACGACCACCACTGAGACAATAGCAGCTACGTTACCGGTCGGTTATGCTGATGGCTACTCTCGTCTTCTGTCCAACAACGCTGAAGTTACAGTCAGGGGCAAATCAGCTCCGGTGATAGGAAGGGTTTGCATGGACCAGACAATGATAGATGTTACACATATTCCCGGTATTGAAGCAGGCGACGAGGTGACCCTCTGGGGAGGACAACAGATATATGAGGCTGCCACACGGATGAACACTATTGTGAATGAAGTTGTGTGTATGGCCGATAAAAAAAGGGTCCCCAAGCTATTTATCAAGAATGGGAAACCCTTTAAAATCAAGTCTATGCTAGGAGAAACAGTTCTCTGAGGCAGAGACCCTTTCTTTATCTTTTATTTACCGGTAAAAGAAAAGGCCTGTCAATAACTATGGCTTTCACCTCTTTATTCCTGATGACAACATCCAGTTCGGTGCCATTGTCTGTATAAGGCAAGTCCACTATCGCTATTGCATATACCTTCTGCAGAGAAGGACAGTAATTACCAGAGGTAATATATCCCACCTTTTTCCCATCTTTTCTCACTTCCATTTTATTTCTGGGGATACCGCCTTTAGGAACAGAAAGGCCAACAAGTTTCCGGCTGATGCCGTTCTCTTTTATTTTTAACAGCGCATCTCTGCCAATGAAGTTACCCTTATCAAACTTCACTGTCCAGCCCTGCCCTGTTTGCAATGGATTTATTGTCTCATCGATTTCATTAGCATAGAGCCAGTAGCAAACCTCAAACCTTGTCGTATCTCTTGCACCCAAACCGCATGGCTTTATTCCAAACTTCTGTCCTTTTTCAAGAATGCCGTTCCATATAGCAGCAGTATCTTCTGCCGCAGGGAATATTTCGAAGCCATCTTCTCCGGTATAACCAGTGTGTGAAATCAGTATCTTCTTCCCAAATAGCTCAGCGTACATGAATTTGAAGCGCTTGAGATCTTTAAGCGAAACCTTTCCTTTTACAAATGGTGTTAATAACTCTTCCGCAAGCGGCCCCTGTACCGCTACTTCGCCGTACTCTTTACTCTTGTTTGTGATATCCACGGAGAAGCTACCCTTCTGCTTACAAATCCAATCGAAATCCTTTATTGAATAATTCGGAGAAGCATTAACCACTAGTAAAATAAAATCATCCTTCACCTTGTAGACAAAGATATCGTCTACCTGTCCACCATCAGGGTAACAAAGCTGTGTATATTTAATATCTCCATCCTTCATCGGGGATATTGAGTTAGGTACGAGATAATCTGTAAAAGCAAGCGCATCCTTACCACGTACCTCGATTTCCCCCATATGAGATACATCAAAGATTCCCACATTCTTCCTGACGGCAAGATGCTCCTCTATGATACTGGTGTACTGTACAGGCATGTCAAAACCATCAAACGGTATCATCTTGGCTTTCAATTTCAGATGCTCTTCATGGAGAGGCGTCAACAATAAATCTTCCACATATCCCTCCTGTTAAAAATCAATATCCGCTTCGGTATAGCCCAATTCATCTTTTATTTTCAACTCATCATCGTAATGCAGGATTGGCCTTTTCACTGCCAACACATCATCTGCTCTCTTTATCCGGGTATTGTGTGGGGCAGTTAACAGCAGGTCAGGATCCGTCTTTGCTTCAGCCGCAATTTTGATCATGGCATCAATAAAGGCATCAATGGTTTCCTTACTTTCTGACTCCGGAGGTTCTACCATCAGAGTCTCCTCAGCATAGGGTTCGAAATGAGGGAAGTAGATTGTAGGTGGATGTACCCCATAATCCATCAACCTCTTGGCAATGTCCAGGGTTTTTATGCCATATTCCTTATAGTCTCTGCCCGTAAGAGTGCATTCGTGGCCACAATAACCATCGTATGCAGGGCGATAATACTTTTTTAACTTGGCAAGAACATAATTGGCATTAATTACGCTTGCCCGTGTCACTTCAGAAAGGCCATCAGCCCCCATCGAAAGAATCCAGGCATAGCTCTTCAGCAGGACAGTGAAATTACTCCAGAATGCCCTTATCTTACCGATGCTTTTAGGCCCGACATCGGACAGGTGATATTTGTTATCCTCAAAAGTGACTATAGGAGTAGGAAGGTATGGAATCAAATGTTCTTTTACCCCTATTACACCTGCACCCGGCCCACCACCACCATGTGGAGTAGAGAAAGTCTTATGCAGGTTTAGATGTACTATATCAAAGCCCGAATCACCCGGTCGAAAGAGGCCAAAAGAGGCATTGAGATTGGCGCCGTCATAGTAGAGCAAACCTCCTTTAGCATGTACTATCCTTTGAATTTCATCTATTTTGGGATCGTATAGACCGACCGTATTAGGATTGGTCAGCATAAACCCCACTGTATCTTCATCCATCAATTCAGCAAGCTGCTGAATATCCACCGTGCCATCTTCATTGGACCTGGTTTCCACCAACTCGAATCCGCCCATAATTGCAGATGCAGGGTTAGTTCCATGACCAGAGTCAGGCACTAATACCTTGTGCCTGCTTTCATTACGGTCAATAAAATAGTTCCTCATTATAAGGATACCAGTTAATTCACCGTGTGCCCCTGCTGCAGGCGCCATAGTGTACTGCGCCACTCCGGTAATCTCAGCAAGCAGATTCCCCAGTTCATACATAATCTGCAGAGAACCCTGCACTGTCTCCTCCGGTGCCAGCGGATGCGCACAGGAAAAGGAATCCAACGATGCCAGTTTCTCATTTATTCTGGGATTATATTTCATGGTACAGGAGCCCAGAGGATATATGCCATCATCAATTCCATAGTTGAATTTGGATAGTTTGGTGAAGTGCCTGATAACATCAACCTCGGAAACTTCGCATAGCTCCTTTTTGCCCTCTGCAATAGCATAACTCGGCACACAATCCTTAATATCTATATCCTCGAATAAATCTTTCGGCAGAGAATAACCATCTCTTCCCTTTACGCTTTTCTCAAATATCAATTTCATCTTTACGCTCTCCCTAACTCGAAAGAATGTCAGCCACCCTGTCCAAGTCCTGTCTGCTTAATTGCTCGGTCACAGCGAAGAGTAAAACATTCTCCCACAGTGGTCCTTTATAGAACTGGCTGATTGCAAGAGGAGGAATAAAATTATTTTTTAGCAACTGCTGGTTTAAGGTAGATATACTACTTTTGCTCCTTAATAAAAACTCGTTATAGAAAGGATAAGTATAAACTTTTTCAAACTTACCTGATTTCAACAGTATTTTTTCCAGATAGTGAGCAGCCTTCGTATTAAGCAGAGAAAGCTTATAAAGCCCCTCTGTCCCCATCAGGGAGAGATAAACACTTGCTGCAGCGATATTCAATCCATGATTAGAGCAAATATTCGAAGTAGCTTTATGCCGCCTGATATCCTGTTCTCTAGCACGCATCGTCATCACAAAAACACGTTTACCATCAGTATCTACTGTCTCACCAGCTATCCTACCGGGAAGCTGTCTCATATATTGTTTTCTGGCTGCCAGGTAACCGTTATAAGGACCTCCGTAGTTCAAGCTTAACCCGAATGATTGAGCCTCTCCTGCCACGATATCCACTCCCATCTCTCCAGGCGCTTTCATAACAGCTAATGACATGCTTTCGGCAATCGTATTTATTAACAAGGTTTTCTTATTATCATGAACCAGTTCAGCTATTCCAGCTACGTTCTCTATCCCGCCGAAGAAATTCGGATTCTGAACAATGACAGAAGCAACGTCATCGCCGCTCAGCAATTCCTTTAATTTTTCAAGGTCAACCATAGCTTCTCTATGAGGCAATTCTATAATCTCTGTATCATGTGGAGATGTATATGTCTTGACAGTTTCCCTGTAATGAGGGTGTATCGCTGCTGAAATGATAATTTTATTCCTTTTTGTCACTCGGAGCGATAGCAGTGCTGCTTCAGCAGTTGCCGAAGCACCATCATAAATAGATGGTATCACTACATCCATTTTTGTTAGCCTTGCCAAATAGCTCTGGTATTCAAATATCGTTTGTAACGTACCCTGGCTCAGCTCCGGTTGATAAGGTGTATATGCAGTCCAAAACTCCTCGCGCTGAAGCAGAAATTTCTCCGCCTCTGGTATGTAATGCCTGTAGGCTCCTCCTCCGAGGAGAGATTTATAAAGGCGAAAATCATAGTTTTTCCGAGCAATCTGTAAGATACTGTCAGCTAACTCCGCTTCCGAAATAGCATCAGGAATTTTCAATTTACCCTTTGGCTTAACTTTTTCGGGAATGCCTTTCACCAACTCATTAAAAGATGAGACGCCAATTTGTTTCAGCATCTCCTGCTTTTGTTCTTCAGTGCTTGGAATATATCTCATGATATACCTCTATGCTTCTCGCTGATTGGAGTACTCTGTATATGCCTTATCATCCATAATATTTTTCAGTTCGTCAGGATTTTCTATCTTTATCTTTGCTATCCAACCTTCACCATATGGGTCAGAATTCAGCAGAGAACTGTCTTCCGTTGCCTTCTCATTTACTTCGATTAGCTCACCAGAGATGGGTGCACTTATATCTGTTGCTGCTTTGACAGACTCAACAGCGGTGAATTCCTCTCCCTGTTTTACTTTCCTGCCCTTTTCCGCTTCCTCCAGATAAACGATATCCCCCAGTTGATCCTGTGCATAGTCGGTAATGCCTACTGTCCCAACATCTCCCTCTACCCTCAACCATTCCTCTGTTTTAGTATAATAAAGTCCCTCAATGATCTTAACTGTCATATTCCCTCCTGTGAAATATTATTTTTTCGAACACAATAATAGGAACGATTATAAAAGGTTGTTCCTGATAGACATACAATACCTATAGACTTGAATATTTTCCCTGACATCATTATATCTTATAGACCCTGATATTATACTATATCAATTCGCCCTTCT
>JAUUZT010000172.1 GCA_030589825.1 Dehalococcoidia bacterium | reverse complement strand
GGGATGACCAGATAGCGGTGGACTTCACCGGACCATTCTATTGCATGCGAGCCGTACTTAAGAATATGGTAGAACGTCGATATGGAAAGATAATCACTCTCGGCTCTCTCGCAGGACAAACCAGCCGTGCCTTCCCCACAGCGGCCTATTGTGCATCCAAGGCTGGTATTGAGGGACTCAGCAGATCGGCAGCTTTATCCATGGCAAAATATGGAATAAATATCAACGTAGTAAATCCCGGCCCTACTAACACTGAGAGATTCGTTACAATTCAAGAAGAAGAAAAACAGGCAATGTATGATGGTATCCCCTACAGAAGAGGTGGCAAAGGAGAAGCAACGGGAGGCAAGCCACAGGATATAGCAAATGCGGTTTTATTCCTTGTTTCCGATGAAGCTGAATGGATAACCGGTATTTGCCTTAACGTAGTGGGCGGCCAGCTAATGAAGTCTTAATTAATAACAGAAAATTGTCGGCTGAACATGATTATTAAATAGAGTCGACATTGGAGTATGATAATTATCAGCAGGATGACAACCTTAAATACAGTCAAAATATAAACTAGCTTAGGAGGAAGGAAATGGCAAAAGAAACAAGACAACGATTTGACCCCGCAAAACTGACCATTTTTGCGCAAGAGGTACTACAGAAAATTGGCATGCCCAAGGAAGATGCCCTTTTAACAGGTAGTATGCTGACAGCCTGCGACTTGAGAGGAGTCGAATCACATGGCATCGCCCATCTGCAGCTATACTGCAACTGGATGAAAGAAGGAAACTGCAAAATTAACCCCAAGATAGAGCTTTTCGACCTGTCCCCCTCTACAGCGGTGATAGATGGAGATAACAGCCTGGGCTTCGTCAACGGGCACAAGGCAATGACAGAAGCCATAAAACGAGCAGAGAAGACAGGAACAGGTTTCGTCTCAGTTCGTAATAGTAAACATTTTGGAGCCGCTACCTATTACGCCATGATGGCACTGCAACATGACATGATAGGGATATCCATGACTGCAGGAGGCAGAATGATGATAGCGCCAGGAAGTACTGGCAGAGCAGGAGGACTCAATCCTATTGCTGTTGCGGTGCCCGCAGGCAAAAAACACCCCTTTGTACTTGATATGTCAACCAGTGTTGTGGCCGGAGGCAAATTAGAGATAGCCAAGAGGCAGGGAAAGCCTATCCCTGAGGGATGGCTGGTAGATGGAGAGGGAAAAGCCATTACTGATTTGAGTAAAGTAGATTATCGAAACCCCGAGTGGCGTGGCGGGATACTACCATTGGGAGGCAGCCCCGCATTGGGAAGCTATAAAGGATTTGGCCTTTCGGTGCTGGTGGACATACTCTGTACCACCCTTTCAGGAGCAGCTCTGGGCACAATGGCAAATCACTTCTTTGGCGCAATCCGTATTAACGGGTTTAGACCTGTTCAAGAATTCAAGGATGATATGGACCAGTTAATTGAGTCCATCGAATCGCTCCCTCCTCTCCCCGGTGTGAAAAAGGTATACGTTACAGGTGGCCTGGAAGAAGAGATTGTTGCAGAGCGTACAGCTAATGGTATTCCCCTGGATACTGCAGTGATTCAACAGCTTAAGGATTTATCAGCAGAGACTGGCATCAAATGTGATATCGAAAGATAATTAAAATAATTCCATCGTGGTAATAGTATATAGTTAACTTTAATACAAGAAATATTTACTCAATGATGAATATTAAAACTAGACTGCTTTTTTGTGCACTGGCGTTTATAATCAGTATACCGCTTTTACTCAGCGGCTGTAATGGGCAAAACCTTAAAATAAGCTCCTCTGATGTATACTTCCTCAGAAATAATTATGTTGACGAAGATCTTATTTTCGATATCTATATTGCAGAGATAACCCTTGAAAACAGCAGTGCAGAAACGATTAACTTTATTGACAAACATGTTGAAGATGGACAGGGGGAAATATATAAGGCCAATTTTACCTATAAAGAAGATTGGGGGAAATCATGTACAAGTACCTGCTCCAGCGACGCAAAATACCTGAATGCAGGGGTGATTAAGCCCGGCTATTTTGGGATAGTCGGAGAGTTGCCAAAAGATGCTACCGATTTAAGGGCATATATAGAAACTGAGACCGAAATGCTGGTGTTCTCATTGCCTGATCCAGGTGAAATTGAGATAAAGGAAATTATTATTCATTCAGAGGAATAGCTTCAAGTAAAGAACTTAAATATATCATTGGTAAATAAGGATATTGCTATTGACAAAAAGGACTTTCTTTTTTACTATTAGGCGTAGACTCGAGGTAGCTATATTCCAAGTAGACCGTTTTGCATGTAATTAATTCTAATAAACAGTCTATATAAAAAAGGTGGTGATGCCGTATTGAAAAAGAATAGTGGTGGCAGATGGGTGGTGATTCCAAAAAGTAACAAATATTAGGAGGTAGAATAAGTTGAAAACAAAAGTTATCATGCTATTGGTATCAGCAGTTATGATTCTCAGCCTGATAGTGGCTGGCTGTTCACCTGCGGCTGAACCTACCCCAGGACCTGCTCCAACCGCAGCTCCAACCGCTGCTCCAACCGCAGCTCCAACTCCCGCTCCTGCAGATGAAGTACACGAGTGGACACTGCAACACGGCAGTCCTGCTGGCTCAAATAACGCCCTTGCTTATGGCGGCCTGTATAAGGATTCATTGGAAACAGCCACCGGTGGGCGTATTACTCTGGAAGTATTCAACCAGAGTGAAGTAGTTCCTACCCCACGAGAGGCAGATGGCGTACAGGAAGGCGTAATTACTATTGCCGTCTTCGACCCCGTTGGTGAACGAGGGACCATCCCTACTGCCGGCCTGTTCGGTGGTTACCCTGGTGGCCCAGGTATTGAAACCATGGATATGTGGTTCTATGCCGGTGGTGGTGCGGACTTGATGGAACAAGCATGGGCAGACAAGGGTTACACTTTTAAACTTCTTCCCAAGTATTCATGGAATACCCCTGGAGAGGTTTTCGCTGCATCAACAGTAAAACTGGAAGATTCAGCCGATGGAATGGACGGACTGAAGATGAGATGTAAAGGCGATGGTGGTGAAATATTCAAAGAGCTTGGCGTTTCTACCGTTATGCTGTCCGGCTCCGAAATTTACCAGGCATTAGACCGTGGCGTTATCGACATGGCCGAATGCTGCAGCGCTAACATGAACTGGGAACTGGCTTTCCACGAGGTTTGCCCTTATGCCTACTTCTCACTGACCCGTGCTCCTATCCAGGGCATTCAGCAATGCGTCAATATAGATGCATGGAACGCCCTTCCAGCCGACCTTCAGGAAATTGTTATTATGCAT
>JAUUZT010000032.1 GCA_030589825.1 Dehalococcoidia bacterium | reverse complement strand
GTTCGGGACGCTGAGGCCGGAGGTTCAAATCCTCTCGCCCCGACCATAACTATATGGGAAGTAAATATGCTGAAAGCTGCAATAATAGGAGCTACAGGAATAGTAGGACAACAGTTCATCGTTGCCCTCAATAAACATCCATGGATTGAACTTGCTGCCCTGGCAGCTTCAGAGAGATCGATTAGTAGCAGCTACAGGAAGTCAATAACCGATACCCAGACAGGCGCATTACGCTGGTTCTGCCATGACAATCCTCCTGAAGAAGTTATGGATTTACCTGTTCAGAATGCTAGTGAAATGAGCACTTCTGGCCTGGATCTCGTTTTCTCCGCCATTGATACTGCCCCCGCCAAGATACTGGAACCACGATTAGCTGCCAGCATCCCTGTAATCAGCACCGCTTCGGCATTCCGCTATGACGACGATGTGCCTATTATTATCCCTGGTATAAATCCCGAACATGCTCAACTTCTTGACATTCAAAGAAAATCGCGTGGCTGGAAGGGTTTCATCGTCCCCGGTCCCAATTGCACCACTGTGGGACTGGCTATATCGCTTATGCCTATTTACCAGGAGTTCGGTTTGAACTTCGTCGTCATGACCTCGATGCAAGCTATATCCGGCGCAGGAAGAAGCCCCGGAGTGCTTGGGCTTGACATCATGGATAATATAATTCCTTATATCCCCGGAGAAGAGGAAAAAGTTCAACGTGAAACACAAAAGATACTTGGCACCTTTACAGGTAAGGGAGTAGAGCCTGCCTCCTTTAAAATAAGCAGTACCTGCACCCGCGTCAATGTTCGGGAAGGACATACGGAAGCGGTCTTCGTCTCTACCAAAAAACCTTGTGACGTGAACACCATTGCGTTAAAGATGCGAGAGTTTGATGGTTTGTTTGGAGAAAACGAACCTCCTTCAGCCCCAAAACGCATGATTATAGTTCGTGACGACCCCTTCAGGCCTCAACCCCGGCTAGACCGTGACGAGGACAACGGTATGGCCACCGTAATCGGCAGAATCAGAAAAGATGACGTTCTGGAGAATGGCGTTAAATATCTTCTGGTTTCGCATAACACCCAGATGGGGGCTGCCAGAGGTGCTGTCCTCTCCGCCGAAACTCTCATCCAGGCAGGCTATATCCAGTAGTCGATATGCTTCTATTTATCCCTTCTCTCTTCAATAATACTGACGGAAGTTAACCATAAACCTTCCTCTCATTTAACAATCGTACCTCTGGAAATTATTCTCTTTTAGTTACCGGGCCATTATACATTGGAACCAAATTTGCCCTGTATGAAATATTAGTGGTTTTGCACTATTTATTATTTCCTTGACATCAACTTCTCTTTCCCTTACATTTTACTTAAAATAACAAGAAATGGGGGCATAAAACATTGATAATTGATTCACACGTTCATGTCTGGGGCAATAAAGATTGGCTCCCTGATTGGTCATGGAATATGCTGAATTCCCTCCAGGCCTCACGCTTTGGTAAAACTATTGATGAAATGGCTATATATCGAGAGAAATCTCTCGACCCAGATGGCGACAGCATGGTAAGAAATATGCATCGTGTGGGGGTAGACAAAGCGATGATCTGCGTTGTTGACTATGGTCTCGTAATTGAGGGAGAGGATAACAGGCTGTCGATAGAAGAAATCAACCATCAGCATTATGAAATTGTAAAGAGGCACCCTGACAAGTTCTACCTTGCTGTTGGCGTCGACCCTCGTAGACCCAATGCGTTGGAAATCATCGAGACAGGGGTAAAGGAATGGGGAGCTAAAGCACTGAAGCTCTACCCGGCGGCGGGGTGGTATCCCAACGACATGATTGTTTACCCATTATATGAAAAGTGTGTGGAGCTTGGCATTCCCGTAAATTTCCATACTGGCCCAATGGCTTCACCTTTCCGAAGCAAATACACCCATCCTATCCATTTCGATGATGTAGCTGTAGATTTCCCGGAACTTACCCTTTATTGTACCCACGCAGGACATGGTTCATTCATGGAAATGATTGCTGTTGCCAGAAGCAAAGCAAATATCGTCTGTGACCTCTCCGGATGGCTATCCTGGATTCGTTCCGGTGAATCACTCTCTTTCTATAAGGCCTGGAGATACATGATGAACATGCTAGGCTCCAACCGCCTTATGTTTGCCAGTGATACTACTAATCTTATCGACGACATAGAATACGCTGCCTGGATAAAAGCAGTGACTTCCATCCCTGAAGAAATCAAGAAAGCCGGCATCACCTTCAGTGACAGTGAAATGGAGGATTTCTTCAGCAAAACAAGTAAAAGGGTGCTAAACTTGGACGAAAATCTCTAAAGTTGTTTTTTCCTTTTCGTAAATCGTCTGACAAATTACATTATATTACTAATTAAGTCAGGGAGGATAATATGTTAGCAATTATTGAAAAATTGCCGCGAATAAACCTTGGACTCTACCCTACCCCTCTTGTCGAAGCTCCCCACCTATCTTCTGTTCTTGGAGGGCCACGCATCTTTATCAAGCGTGACGACCTGAGCGGTTTAGCATTGGGGGGAAACAAATGCCGTAAGTTGGAATTCGCCCTGGGTAAAGCCAAGGAAGAAGGAAACACTGCGGTAATAAGTGCCGCAAGTTCGCAGTCCAACTGGTGCCTTCAATTGGCCACTGCAGCACGTAAAGTAGGTATGAAACCGGCTTTTATATTTTTGAAAGGTACTCATACCGAAAGCCAGGGCAACCTCTTATTGCATAATATCCTTGACTCTACTTTCAAGATATTAGAAATAAGCGATATGCGTGAGCGCGCCGGTACTGCCGTAACAGAGGCAATGAATACACTAGCAGAGGATATGCGGGCAGAGGGATATTCCCCTTGCATCATGCCCACTGGCACACCCACAGCCCCTTCAGCTATTTTGGGTTCAGCCGGCTGGGTTAATGCAGCGGATGAACTTATCTCTCAATTGGAACAACAACATATAGAAGCACAATATGTAGTGCTGGCAAATGGTGGAGGGGGGACACAAGCAGGATTAGAACTGGGCTCAAAATATTTAAAAGCAAGCTATAAAATCATCGGCATTTCCATTCTCAGTAGTACTACGGATGCAAAATCTTCTGTGCTGGAATCATTCCATGCTACTTCCAAGTTCTTGAATCTCGGAACAGCTATTACCGCGAATGAACTAGACATCCCAGATATATATGTTGGCGATGGTTATGGCATACCCACCAGGGAAGGTATAGATGCCATTAAATTGGTAGCTCAAACCGAAGGCATATTCCTTGACCCCGTTTACACAGGAAAGGCAATGGCAGGATTGATTGACCTGATCAGGAAAGGGCGGTTTAAACCAACAGATACAGTCGTTTTTATTCATACTGGTGGAACTCCTGCCTTGTTCGCCTACCATAAGGAATTGACCAGATAAGGTTACTCTATATATTTATTATAAGCACTTGAAAGTATAGGCTTGCGCCATTTATAAAAAGCTATAATGTCTTGTCATTCAGAGATGGTAAGTGATAAACTCGCCTTAATCATAACAGTTTCTGTCTGGACTATGGACAATATCATTAGCAATCTTGTGGCTTGTCTATATAGAAACAAATAACTTTCCAATGATTAGCTATATACAAGTTGTGAGCAGTATAAATTGTCTTTAATGGTTATAGTATTATGTTAACTCCGTCTTATGCTTTACTGATATCCATTGCAGGAATCATTATATTACTGAGGCTCAAACTTCATCCAGGGTTATCCATTTTCGCTGGAAGCCTCGTCGTCTCGCTTCTGGTTCTACCTCTTCGCTCTCTGCCTGAGCTTATTTTCAGTACTGCAATTAACGAACAGACTATCAAGTTGCTAATAATAATAGCTTGTGCAATGACTTTAAGCCGCCTGATGGAATTAAGGGGCATGCTTACCCGACTGGCAGTTACCATGGAGAGGATAGGGCCCAGGCTTGCCCTTTTATTAACACCTTCTATTATAGGCTTCGTTCCCATGCCGGGAGGAGCGCTGGTCTCCGCAACTGCTATACGAGACCTGGTAAAGAGAATGAAACTACACCCGGAACAGGCAACTTTTATAAATTACTGGTTTAGGCATATATGGGAACTTTTCTTACCAGTATATCCTGCCATTATTACTGCTAGTGTCATCTTTTCTATACCTATCACGACTCTAATGATAATTCTTCTTCCTATGGCTATCCTGGCCGCAACCCTTGGAATAATTATTACGCTGAGCATTATAAAACCTGAAATCCCACCCCCTAGTAATGAAAACCATTCTGATAATATACCGTATGGTATATTCAAAGCTGCATGGCCTGTCTTATTACTCATCTCTCTTGTACTACTAGGGCTTAATGCTGCAATAGCTTTCCCTCTTGCTCTGCTGCTTCTTGCCTTACAGCAAAAGGCAAGCTGGCAGGATTTAAAACAAGCCCTTAAATATGGCTTGGATCCTAAGATTCTGCTCCTGCTCTTTGCCGTAATGCTATATAAAAGTACTATCGAAACGTCTGGAGCTGCAGATAAGCTCTTTATAGATATGCAAAGCATTGGACTTCCTGCTACGGCTATTCTGGTTATTTTACCTTTCTTGATAAGTTTCTCCACCGGAAACACCATGGCCTTTGTAGGTATCTGCTTCCCATTGTTATTTACTTTTATTGCCCCTGGCTCACAGGTAAACATATGGGCATTGCTCCTGGTATTTATCAGTGGGGAAGTTGGTTATATCCTCTCCCCTCTTCACCTTTGTCTCATTCTTTCAACCGAATACTTCGAAGCAAGCCTGTCAAAAGTATACCTCTATATCTCACCTCCTCTTTTGATTGTAGAGGCTGTTGCAGTATTGATATACTACATTGGAACTGCCTGAGCGCTACCTTTTATCATTCAAGTGCTAGTCAGTTTACAGTTAAGGGTGTCGAATAATTAAACCAAGTAATATTTAAAAGAGGCAGAAAAATGCAAGAACATGTACCAACATATGACGAAGCACTAGCACTTTTAAAAGAGTTTAATAAAAGCGAGAGTTTATTGAAACATGCCTTCGCTGTTGGAGGGGTGATGCGTTACATGGCTCAGAAGCGAGGAGAAGACGAAGGGAAATGGGAAATCATTGGATTAGTTCACGACCTGGATTATGAAAAGTTCCCCGAGCTACATTGCCAGAAGAGTCGAGAAATACTGGAGGAGCGAGGCTGGCCAGAAGAATACATAAGGGCAGTAGTCTCCCACGGTTGGGGCATCTGCACCGATATTGAACCAAAAACCGACCTGGAGAAGACGCTATATGCCATTGATGAATTAACTGGACTGATTACCACAACGGCCCTGGTGCGTCCCTCAAAAAGCGTGGCAGACCTTGAACCAAAATCGGTTATCAAGAAATGGAAGGATAAAGCGTTTGCCGCTGGTGTTGACCGTACCATTATCGAAAAAGGGGCAGCAATGCTGGGCGTTGAGCGGAGAGAGCTGATTTCCGATACTATAATGGGAATGCGCGAGATATCCGATAAAATAGGATTATAACAATCATAGCTACTGCTCTATAAACAATCAGAGAACCATTATCTTTCCTGTCTATTTATTTCTCCGAACCCCCATTTTTAGCTGTCGAACAATATATTCAACCAAGTACTGAACCTGAGAACTCTCGTTGTCCTCTAGCAAACTCAACTGCAGTCATCTCTTGTTTCCCCTCCAGTTGGAGACGACAAAGCTCTAAACAGCCTCCGGCGGTCACTACTCCAATAGCTTTACCATTATACAAGGAAACAACCTCTCCTGGTTGCTCATTCGATTTTATATTCAAGGGAGTTCCACTATATATTTTAAGGCGCTTACCTCTCCACCATGTATATGCTCCTGGCCAGGGATAGTAAGCTTTTATCCGGTGCCATATCTCCATTGCTTCCATCTGCCAGTCAATTTTCCCGTCACCAACCTTTATAATATGGCTATACGTAGCATGGCTATTATCTTGTGCTTGTGGCTTTATTTCACCACTTCGCCATTTAGGTAACGTCTTGAGTAGAAGCTCAGCTCCTATAAAAGCCAGCTTATTTGTTAGCGAGCCAGTAGTATCATCAGCAGAGATATCAACTTTCTGTTGTGCTAGAATAGGTCCGCTGTCCATTCCCTCATCCATTAACATGATTGTCACCCCACTGACCTGCTCTCCTCCAAGTAAAGCATAGGCAATGGGGGAGGCCCCCCGATAACTTGGCAATAAAGAGGGGTGGACATTTATGCAGCCATGTACAGGCAGGGACAGCACCGTTTTTGGCAGAATACAGCCATATGCTGCTACAACTAAAAGGTCTGGCTTTAGTTCCTCTAATACGCTTACTGCTTTTTCAGATTTAAGAGTATCAGGTTGAATGGTGGGAATATTATGCTTTATAGCAAACTTTTTCACGGGAGTAGAAATTAGCATTTGCCCCCTTCCGCTTGGCTTATCCGCCCTGGTATATATGGCTACTACAGAATAGCCTTCCTGAAGCAATCCTTCCAAAGCAGGGACCGCAAACATTGGTGTTCCCATAAAAATTACTTTCATACTCCTAACAATAACATTTTTAAAAAAATATTTTATTATGTCAAAGCCCCCCTAGAGATAGATATCTCCATATTGATATCCTTTTCTCTGCTTTTTAAAACGAATATACCATCTTTAGTGGTCTAATTCAGCAACCTGCAGATATCAGCTTGGCTATTAATATTTATCGATTTGGGAGGTCTTTTGGAGGAAGCTAAGGACATTTGGAAAAGGGTGCTTGGAGAGCTTCAGTTACAAGTCAGCAAGGCTAATTACTCTACTTGGCTAGCTAATAGCTATGGATCAACTTTTGATGATGGCGTTTTCATAGTTGAAGTCCCCAATGCCTTTGTATCTGAGTGGCTAACCAAGCGTCTCTCTTCCCTAATAAAAAAGACACTGTCTAAAATAGTAGGCATGGAAGTCAATATCCAGTTCAGCATTGCTAACAGTGATCGTGAGGAAGCCTGTCCTCTAACTATGGCCAGGCAACACGATGGTGGTACAAGCACTAAGGCAAAAACAAGCAGGTTCTCTCCCCAGTACACCTTCAATAACTTCGTTGCTGGTGACTGTAATCGCCTCGCATACGCGGCAACTATGGAAGTGGCAATAAATCCAGGGCTATCCTACAACCCAATATTTATTTACGGCGCAACAGGTCTGGGAAAGACCCATCTGCTGCATGCTATAGGAAACAAGGCGGTAGACAATGGTTTACAGGTTATTTATACAACTGGGGAACGTTTTACAAACGACTTTGTGCAGTCATTGAAGCAAAAGAAATTTGATTTATTTCAAGGTAAATTTGATAAAACCAGTATTCTACTATTCGATGACATACAATTCATAAACGGTAAAAAACAAACACAGCGTTCTCTGCTACAAATATTTAATTCTTTATTAAGTAATAATTGCCAGTTTATAATTACTGCCGACCGTCATCCCGACGAGATGGATTCTTTCAATAGTCAGTTGAAATCGCGCCTTGAGTGGGGTCCTGTATTCCCTCTCCAGTCACCGGATTTTGATACACGTCTCGCTATTTTACGAACTAAGGCAGCTGAAATGGCATTACTCATCAGTGATGAAATTATGCAATTACTGGCGGAAAGAATACAGAATAACTCCAGACGATTGGAGGGAGCACTTATTTACTTAACCGCACAATCCAAGTTGACTGGAATGGAAATTAATCAACAGACAGTCAACAATATGTTGACAAACTTGACTAAAAATAAACGCAGTACTCAAATTTTAATCCAAACAGTGGCACAATATTTCAACCTGCTCCCAGAGGATATGGCAAGTAAGAATCGAGATCACAAGATATCTCAGGCACGACAGATAGCCATGTATCTGATGAGAGTAGATAGTGGCCTCTCGCTGGCTGAAATAGGTAAACAACTGGGAAATAGAACCCATGCCACAATAATCCATGGTTATAAACGAGTAGCAAACAACCTTCATGACGACACCCGATTAAATACCCAGGTAAT
>JAUUZT010000063.1 GCA_030589825.1 Dehalococcoidia bacterium | reverse complement strand
GATTGAGTGGATTAACAAACCTATCAGTGCCATTAAGTGTTTTCAGATTACTCTTAGCTGTTTTAATGTCATCTGATATTTGTTGACGTTGTTCGTCCGTTTTCGCTAGTTTCCTCTTCTTAACCAGGTCTAAAAGCTCTACTCGCTTTTCGAATGATTCGTCAGATTCAAACTTGCCCTTGTTTGGAACACGAAATTCGTATTTATCTTCGTCAACTGGAGGGGTGCTGGCTTCCTCCGGCTTCTGAGTTTCTGGAGTCTCCTCCGTCTTCTCTTCAGTCTTGGCTTCTTCCTTTGGAACCTCTTCAGGCTTTTCCTCAGGTTTCTCCTCAGTTTTCTCCTCAGGAGTGAGCTCATTTCCAGCTTTAACAGATGCTATTGATTCCTCTAAACTCTTATCAAGCTCAGCTTCCTCGTTTACCTCTGTCTCTATTTTTTCTTCTTTTATATTATTATCCATATATTTATCCGCTCGTATCGTGAACGGGAACGATGGTTAATTAAATTATACAACGATTAGAACTCTAACGCAATTTATCTGTCAGAATAATTAACGAACTTGTTAATTCTCTCCAGCTTTATTCTCAATGTGTCAAGGTTTACGGAACCTTCGTTCAAGAATGAGATAGCGTGCTTTTGGAAGTCACCATCTATAGAATCGTTAAAATCACCTATTGTAGTAGCGTACTTAATAGGAATGATTACTATATAGACCTCTTTATCCAGCTGTTTATAGAAGAGGATATCATCCTTTTCTTTGAATACCTTGTGAAAAATGGTGATTAAATCCTCTCTATCAACTGATTCGCCACAAGAACCCACAAACCCTGAAGGAATAATCCCTTTGTAAAAATAATCCTCTTCTGGGACTGTTTTACCACCAACTGTCCTTAGAATTGATGGTTCTGTACTTTTTTTAAGCAGTTTTGCTGGGGCTGCTGCTTTTTCAGGCAATATTACCTCTGGCTTCACAGGTACCTCCTTATTAGCTTCCTTAGCTTTTCTCCTTTTTGTCTCAGCACCTTTCAAGGCTGCTTCTGACAATTTTGCAGCTTTAGCTACTTTAGCTTCTTCTGCTTTTAATTCCTCTGCAGTAGCTAGTTCACCTGAACCTTCTGCTACACCAGGTGTCTCATTTGTTGTTGTTTCCATATGATTTGATAGTTATCCCACTATTAGGGGTATTTATTATTTTTTATCTAAATCGACGTTCTTAAAACTTTTATAGAACTTCTTGATAAAATTTTCTTGTTTAGGCTTGATTTTAGCCCTTGTTTCATTGATAAACTTCTGTGTCAGCATTATTCCTGGTATGTCCTTGTCTATCTTGGCAATGCCATATACCTCTTCTATAATAGCAAACTCTAGGGGGTACGGATGCTTGTAGTTAATGAATATCTTTTCGCCCCTTTTCATATCAGTGTCCAAGACACATTCCAGCTGTCTACTAACTTCGACAACATTTATCTTATTCATTTCAACAAATGTTGCCTCCAATGTGTCTGAATTGACTCCTCCAATCAACATATTAGCCATTTCTTCAGAACTTATTACGAACTCATCGCCAGACTTAGAGATAAACTTCATTAGTTTCTTTTCTTTAGCCTCCTCAGAATATCCAATTTGGACAGTATAATCATCTTTTTTGATTTCTCTTGCTTCCATAATTATTCTTTAGTATGTAAGACTCCTGCTCGAATAGCTTCAAGATGGTCAACCATTTGCCGCATCATAGTCCCATACGTTTCTAAGGTAATCGCATTCACAATGGTCTCCCATTCCGTCTTAGCAACAATAGGATTCTGGGGAGTACAGTCTTTCAACAGCTCTATGACTATCGGAGCATATTCTGATGTGGCCAAAGCTATTTTCTTTTGTTTCAAGTTTTGCCCTTGTAAGATTTCTTCTGACATATGTTTATTTTATATTACTAAATTCCTTGTGGTACTTCTCACACGCCATACAGTAGGCTTCATATGCTTCCAGCCTTGTATTAAACCCGCCTAAATACTTGTAAGTTCCTTCAACATTTATTTGCGATTGCCATTTCTGATTAGCTTTGTGCCAAGTAACTCCCTTAAAGCCTGATGTATTTGATTTAGGCTTACCACGATTCATACCATTCTGAGAGTTAGTACATACTCTTAAATTATTTCTCTGATTATTTAACCCATCACCGTCAATATGGTCCGTGTACTCGCCTTCTGAAGTCTTCATTATGTCAGCGTGCATACGAATAATTTTACTGTGACCATTAACTTTAGGTGACTTTCTTCCTGCGTAGAATAAACCACTACTTTCGACAGCAAACCATTTATGCCTGTTTAGTTCTTCATAATCAGAGTCATCTATTTCAGCAAATTTACTTTGAGTTAATTTAATCTTTTTCATACAATTTATTGATTAGCTGCCGCACGGCCGACTGAAGCGTCTACCGCACTACCCAAAGGTGATTGAGGTCTTGGAACTTCATTCGGATTCTGAGGTTGCATAGGGTCTGTACCATCGCCAGCCATTTGCTGACCCATTGGTGTTCCTCCTCCACCTCCGCTTCCTCCAGCCATACTCTGCATAGCTGTTGCTTGAGCATCTCTTTGCATCTGCTCTTGTTGCATTTGCTGTTGAACTTCTGAAGGTTGTTTAGCAATTATTGCATCGTAATCTGCCTTTGAAACATAATCATATATATCACCGTTCTGGATATCAAGTAATTTCTCCAAAGCCATAAGCTGAGAAGCTGCGGCTTCTGGGTCTTGATTCCTCATAGAGAAAATAAGTGTAATCTGATTTGTAATTACTGGGAATAAAGCCATATATGTTTGCTTCTGAATTTCCAGTGATGGCATTAACATTGAATCTGGGTCTATAACGAAATCGATATAATCGGATAAATGACCAGTATCTCTCATTTCATCAAATAAACCTTTAGCTGAAATCTGTCTAGTATCAACATTTTCCATAACCTCACCTTCCTGCGTGAAGTCAAAATTAAGTCGAAGATTACGAGAAGCTGTTACAGCTACTTTAACCGGAATACCATAGTCATCAAGAACATCTTGAGACTCTACAAAATAATCAGGGTTTTGCTTAGTAAATTCAGCCAATTGGTCATCTGAATCTAGCATAAACACCTTATCAGCTGAGTAAGTCTGTCGAATCCAAGTATTAGCAATATGAGCATCCATCTCCAAGCCCATAACCATTGAGTTCTTAGGTGGAGTTAATCTATTGTATGCAGCTTCCTTCATAATAACTGTAGAACCGAGTGTATTCGCAGCACCTGCACCAGCCACAATATTGTTGATACCAGTGTTGTCCTCAATATTCTGTTTCTGCAAACCAGCAAAAGCTATTCCAGCCTCTACATTGCCGGATGTTTTAATTACATCAATGTCAGAACCTGGGTGTTTAGGATTTATAACGTTAGGACCTCTCTTATATGTAGCAGTTCCATTCTGTACCTGAGCACCAAAAAGTAGCGGGAATATTTCCGCTTCAACTTGCTGAGCATTGAGTGAGTTAATATATGTATAGATAGCAGTATTGCCACGCATCATTTCATAAAGACCTACGCCGTATGGGTCATTCAAATTTTTCTGGAAACAACGGGCTACGACTACTGAGCCGTGAGAACCATCATTAGGCAATTCACCATCATATATAACCATCTTTCCGCAGACAACAACATACCTGTTCATTATTACATTCTCATAATAGCCGAGTGTAACGCTGGTGTGGGCCTTTTCAGAATTTTCATCCTTAGCTTCCTCGGACACTGCAACGTATTGCAGTTTCTTTTTATTCCTTCCTTTTGTTGCCTCTGGATACATTTCATAAAACTCTTCCTTCGGCATATCTTTTTCATAATACACCTCAGTTTGTGACCAATAGTCACCATTATTGAAACCAATCCCCAACCAAGTACGGGTACATTCGAGTGGTTCCCTATAAACATCATCGAACAGTATTTTATCAACACCATTCCTTTTTACTTGGACACGGCGGGGATAAACTCTCCAAGCGGCCCAACCATATGTAAATAGATTCTGATAAGTAAGAATCAGAGTATTAGCTCCATTACCCCCAGTCATTGCCCAATTTCTCTTCCATAGTTCGTATATTGCTTTACCATAGACCTTATCATCAGCATATACCGTAGCATCTGGTAATTTGCCAGCTAGAACAGAAGTGGCAATCATTATTTTTGAAAATGCGATAGGTTCCTGAGAGACAGGTACGCCAGACCTATTCTGGTCCCTATCTGTAAGCTTCTGTGGATAAACATTGATATCGTATGCTCCACTAGCCATCTTATTGTAGAATACCATACTGCCCCAACCACTCTTTTCGTACAATTTCTGTCCGTAGTTAACGGCAGTATTCATTATATTGAGACTAATCTCTGCCGCAAGGGAGTCAAATTTTTCCCTATATTGGCTCTTTTTCATTTGCTTTTTTTTCTCTTCAATAAAATCAATAGTTTTTTTGTCACCCTTGAGTTTTGTCTTTTTATCAATCTCCATATTAAATTGTTTAAAGGATTATATCCTTAATTATACACCAGAACCCCTCAAATAACAAAAAATGTCAACTTCAGTCAACATTTAATGGTTAATTTGTCCAGTTTCTTCACCAAAAATCGCTTTTAGGTGACTAAAACCCTCTCCTGACGCAGAATCGTCCACATATTGACCCTGTTCTTGCAATATTGCGTACCCAATGGACGCAGCCATTATTACATCGTCGTGTTTTTTGTCCATTGCCTCCGGTTTTCCTTTGATATTCCTCACAAATGTCAGCATTTCATTGAGAATTGCTGCCGGGAATCCAGAGTCCTTCTTAAAAAAGTAAGCCTTGAGAGCCGCTAGGGCGAATGGGCGGGTAGCAGATGTCGTCTTCCAGCCAAAAAATTTAGTAACTTTCTGTGTTATATCATCAAAGACCTTCCTATAGTAGAGATTTATGTACCCCATCTTCTCAATTGCATCATTAACCCAAAGTCCATCCTTATTAACTTCAATCCCCAGTAGGGCCCAGTTATAATACTTTCCTAGTTTGTAGGCTTCAACGGCCAGTTCATCAGGAGCCACCTGAGAACGGTAGAGGGCATCACAATCCTCAGTCTTCTGGTTAATCACATACAACACTTGAGCATCACCGTGAGCCAACCCCTCAGAAGTGTCTCCTCCTATCACATATTTAGTTCCAACTTCAGGCTCTTTGAATACCTCCAATGAACCGGAGGAGACTCGATTAAAAACGACACCGCCGTCTTCTGAGTATCCCATCTCACCTTTTGTACCCTTTTCAACCTTCTGAAGAAGTTCAACAACCTTCGCCGTTGCGAAATACACCTGACCAGTAGATAGAAAAGCCTCTTCGCTAGTCGTAGGATATTCCTGCATCAATGATTTGATAGCATCTGGGCTGTTCTTACCACCGAACTGCAACCACTTCATATAGTAGTATGTTATCTCCCTGTCAGATAAATTATGTTCCTCCTGATATGACCCCCAATCAATCTCACACTCATCCATCTCAGAAGTGGGAATATTGTCGTGAATTTTTTTCATCTCCATATCATCATACTGCCAGTTATAGAAATGTGGCAGGAATTGAACCTGTGAGAGCTGAGCAGAAATTTTTTCCCTTGTCAGCCAATT
>JAUUZT010000079.1 GCA_030589825.1 Dehalococcoidia bacterium | reverse complement strand
GATGAAAGTGTTACTCATTCGCACTATTGGAGGGAATCGATAATTGATGGCACGAGCATTTCCTGTAGGTTTTTCTTTCATTGTAGCAGCCGTTTCAATAGAATGGAGTCTTCCTGTCAGGATACCCTCTTGAATAAGATATGTCCTTGTTGCAGGAGTACCTTCATCATCATATTTATAGCTTCCTCTTAATGCACTAATTGAACCATCGTCTATGATATTAAGATGCTTGCCTCCAAACTTTCGCCCTATGGTCATAATATTACGTAATCGATTATTTTGATATACAAAATCTGCCTCGGATAAGTGTCCAAAAGCCTCATGAACAAAAACTCCGGCTAGAACTGGGTCAAGGACGACGGTATGCTCACCACTTTTTGCATATGGGGCATCAAGTAGAGCGAAGGCACGGTTGCCAATTTCCTTCACCTGTTGATGAAGGTCTTCTATAACAGAGAAATCGCCCCTGCTGCCTAAACTAAGTCCTGATTGCTGAATTTCGTCATTCTTGCGAGCAATAGCTGTCAATCGAAGGTTGAGGTCTGGTTTTATTTGTTCTATATAGCTACCTTGTGAGTTAGCGAAGATGACCTTTCGCTTTGTATCGGTATATTTTATTATAGTGCTTTGTATCCCCTGGCAACTTAACATAATATCGTTATATTCTTCCAATAACTGTTTTTTTTCTAATAGTGGAATATTAGCTGCCTCTTTACCCTCCTGAACGGAAACGGTGTCTACTATGACCTGGGGGTGAGGAAGCGTAAGTCCTTCGCGATTAGTCAATCGTGCTTCACTTATTGCCAGAGTCACTTTATTTCTTAGATGATTAATATCATTGAAGCTAACGAACCCCCACCCTCCTTTAACCAGAGCTCGTATATTACCACCACAGCTACGTACTCTATTTACCTCTTCCAACTTAACACCACGGTATATGAATTGGGTACTCTCACTCTCCTCAAGATGAGCCTCAATATAATCCGCATTATGCCCTGTGATGGCATCAATAATTTTATTATGCATATTCGTTATAGTATTGTAGCTTTTACCTTTGTGAAAGGCAATATTACTCTCCACTGTTGATATGGTTAGATGAAAGTTAGTTTTTCTGAAGGGCCATATTAATAGCATCATTGAAGGAGGAAAATGATGCGGTTGCTAGGCCTTAGTTATTGTAATATTAAATCGCATTTTTTCGATCCTTATTGTATAATTACAATAAGGATTCTGTGAGGATATAGCAACTGTAATTGAAGAGAATTCTGAGAATAAAGTTAGGAGGGTTTAAGTGAGATCAAGTCTTATTGGTAAGATTGAGAAAGCTAAACTCTATGCTCAAGAACCAGATCGTGTCACTTTGTCCAGTTTTACTGCTCAGTTTCGTGGGGAGAATGACAACTATAAAGTGAGTTATATAGAAGGAGAGTGGTACTGTTCCTGTCGCTTCTTCTCCCAATGGGGGACATGTAGCCATATTATGGCGATTCAACAAGTAATGTCTCCAATGTTACCTGAGGAGGCAGTTACTTCTGCAGTGGGTTCTCAAACATAGGGTCAAAATTCTCAGTGGCGTAGGTCAGGGCTTCTGCTACTACAAATAGAGAACCAGTTATACAGATAAGATCTTCTTTGCTGGCTATAGATAGTGCTTCCTGAAGCGCCTCGGTCACAGAAGAGGTAACTTTTGGAGTTATCCCATAGTTCTCAAATGCACTGGCTATTATTGATGTGTATGCGGCGCGTGGATGTGTAGCACGAGTGACTAAAATCTCTGGTAAAAGAGGAGCTAGTTCTTTTGCTATACCAGAAATATCTTTATCACTGGATATTCCAATGATTATGAAAACCCGGTTGTAATCGATATACATTCTGAGACTTTCTATCAATCGTTTGATGGATTCTATGTTGTGTGCTCCATCAACCACCACTGTTGGTGCCTGTTTTAAAATTTGGAATCGGCCGGGCCAATTAACCGATGCAAATCCTTTTTTAATATCATTGACAGATATGGCAAATCCCAGGTGTGTCAATGTTTCAAGTGCGATTAGGGCAGTAGCAGCATTTTCAAGCTGATAATTACCTAACAATGGTAATTGCAGGTGGTAATCGTTTGTTTCACTTTGAATTATAATCGTTTGACGATATAAATCGTGGGATACTTTATGCCAGGTAGCGACCTTATTTACTTCGATTAGTTTGGCCTGTCGCTGATGACAAACTTCTCTAATTACCTTCAATACCTCTGGTGTTTGTGGAGAGACTACAACAAAGGTGCCTGGTTTGATAATACCTGCTTTTTCATAGGCAATTTTACTCAGAGTATTACCTAATATTTGTGTGTGCTCTAACCCGATAGGCGTAATAATACATAGTTCAGGTTTGGCCACATTGGTTGCATCTAACCTCCCTCCAAGTCCTACTTCCAGTACCTGGAACTCTGCACCCATTTTACTGAAATAGGAAAAGGCTAGTACTGTGAGTGCTTCAAAATAGGTTAATTGTCCACAGGTATTATCAGGTTGTGCCTCATCGAGGAACTGTTTAAGTTCTGAGATAAGGGATATAAAATTTCTCTTGGATATTTGATTGCCATCTATCTGAATACGTTCTCTAATGTTATGAAGATGAGGGGAGGTATATAATCCTGTTTTATAGCCAGCTCTAGTGAGAACTTGGGAGGTCATTGCTGCAGTGCTTCCTTTTCCTTTACTTCCTGCTATGTGTACCGTTTTACTGTTTAGATGGGGGTCTCCCATTCGGTGTAATAGTATTTCTATATGCTGCAGGCTGTATTCTTCAGAGGCATAAGTGATGCCTGGGACATGCTCATAATTGATAAAGCTACTGAGGTATTTTTCTGCTTGAGTATAGTTCATATGGCTTTAATTACTGGAGATATTTTGTTACTATCAAAGTTATGATGGATTTTATTAAAAAGTTGCTTTCTACCAGCCAAGAACATAAAAGTTTGCTCTGTGTTGGTCTCGATCCCTCCCCTGTTCTCATGCCTGATGTTGATATTTTAACATTTAACAAGGCTATTATCGATTCTACCTGTGACTTGGTGTGTGCTTATAAGCCAAATTTAGCTTTTTATGAAGTTCTTGGAGTAGAAGGGCTGACTATTCTAGAGAAAACTATTAAATATATACCTGCAAAGATACCGGTAATTGGGGATGCCAAGAGGGGTGATATAGGGAATACTGCCAGGGCATATGCGAAGGCTCTTTTCTCAACCTTTGGTTTTGATGCTACCACGGTAAATCCTTATCTTGGTTTTGATTCTATACAACCTTTCATTGATTATAAGGAGAGGGGTGTATTTATTCTGTGTCGCACATCGAATAAAGGAGGAGCGGATTTTCAAGATCTCAATTGTTCTGGTTCTTTACATTTGTATGAGGCAGTAGCTCAGAAGGCCTTGGAATGGAATGTTAATGGTAATATTGGATTGGTAGTAGGAGCTACATATCCAGAAGAACTAAAAAGGATTCGCTCAGCTTGTCCTGAAATGTGTTTACTTATCCCAGGTGTCGGGACGCAAGGTGGAGATTTGGATTCTGCAGTTAATAATGGTGTGGATACTAATAAAGAAAAGGCGATTATTAACGTCTCAAGAAAAATTCTATATGCTTCTCGAGGAGATGATTTTGCTCAAGCAGCTAGAAATATGGCCGAGGAGATACGGGTCCAAATTAATTCTTGTTTGGTTAACCATAATGGTGAATAGCTTTATAAGTATTAGGAAGTAGACAATTACTATTAGCTGTATTTTTCATATAGATCTTGATGCCTTCTTCGTTTCTGTAGAGCAAACCCTTAATATCAAACTTAAAGGGAAACCTGTAATTGTTGGAGGTGATCCTGAACGTCGTGGGGTGGTTTCCTCTGCTTCTTATGAAGCAAG
Organism: Dehalococcoidia bacterium; assembly: GCA_030589825.1. GTDB lineage: Bacteria > Chloroflexota > Dehalococcoidia > GIF9 > AB-539-J10 > JAUUZT01. The sequence goes on along the minus strand of JAUUZT010000079.1, from coordinate 1,075 downwards.
AGCCTTTGGTGTTTATGCAAGTATGCCTCTGGTTAAGGCTCGTCAGTTATGTCCTCAAGCCATATTTATAAAAGGCAACATGAAGTTGTATCAGGAGGTTTCATACGAGTTTATGGATATTCTGTCTAGCTTTTCTCCTTGTATCGAACCAGTAGGACTTGACGAGGCGTTTTTAGATGTCTCTGGATATGAACAACCATTTGGTTCATATTATCTTATGGCAATGAACATTAAAGAACGTGTGAGCAAGGAGATTGACCTGGTAGCTTCTGTAGGTATTGCTGGATGTAAAGTAGTAGCCAAGATCGCTTCTGCTTTATGTAAACCTGATGGCTTATTGGAAATAGCAAATGGAGAGGAGCGTTGTTTTCTGGCTCCATTCCCTGTGGTTAAACTACCTGGAGTAGGGAAAAAAACTGAGAAAATATTGAAAAATCTGAGTATTAACACTATATATGAATTGGCATCTGCCCAACCGGATGTACTAGAAAAATATCTTGGATCCCCCGGGCTTTTACTTTACAGTTATGCTAATGGAGTAGATAACAGAAAGGTTGAGTCTCCTGGCAGGTCTGAATCAATCAGTAAAGAATGCACTTTTTCCAGGGATACCAGGGATCGTCATTTTCTCGATGCCTGCTTGCATAACCTCTGCGATGAGGTAAGTATGGAAATGCGCTTTCAAAAAAGACGGGCAAAATGTATTACTTTAAAAGTAAGATACGCTGATTTTGAAACGATTAGTCGGCAAGTTACCTCGAAAGGAGGCAGTAATATTAGTAGAGTTATTTATATCATAGCGCGACAGTTGTTAGACAAGGCGCTTTTAGAAAGACGAAAACCAATACGTTTGTTAGGGGTTAAAGCATCAGGTTTACTGGATAGGGACCAACAGTATTGTATGCTTGATTCAGCAGGGCAAAAATGGGAAAGTCTGGATAGAGCAATCGACAAAATACGAATAAAATATGGTACTACTTCGATAAAGAGCGGGAGTGATATTTCTGCATACTGAAAGTTACCTATAGCTATTAGCATTGGGAAGAAAAAATGGAGATGTGTGGACTGTGATTGT
>JAUUZT010000176.1 GCA_030589825.1 Dehalococcoidia bacterium | reverse complement strand
ATCAACACAGTCATCGTGCAGGAACTCAATCCGATGGCTATCAGAACAAAGGCTCCATAGAACATGGCGAGTGAGTTCATTCGACTGAGAAGCGACAATCCAAGAAAGAGAGCCAGAGCTCCCATGGCTATCAGTCTACGCGGCCCCCATCGATCGACCAGGATACCAATTAGGGGGGCAAGTAGTCCTGATTCCAGCCCGCGAATTGAAGAGGCAAAGGAAACCTGGGCATAACTCCAGCCCATTTCATCAGCTATTGGTTCAAAGATAGCAGTGAACCCATAGAAGATGGCTCCTGCTACATACAAAGCTATAGGGAAAGAGGCAGCAACCATCCACCATCCATAAAATATCTTATGAGATTTTAAGCTACAGGACATTACTCAGCATATGCCTATATATCATCAATACCGATTAGATTGTATCCTGAAAAACAGATTTGTTATCCGATTGAATACCCATACTGATAATAAATACTAACATCTGCCTCGCATCATAAACAAATTACTTGTTTCAAGGCAATACTTATAAACAAACAAGAGCAGAGGAAACTTACCTCAGCTTCCCCTGCTCTTGTTTGTTAGCTCTTTGTCAGCAATATACAGGTATTACTCAGCTTCAACAACATACTGTTTAAGCTGTTCTGGCAACTTACTTTTATCATTAGTAATTGCTGGAATCACAGGTGGCTGACCTGTGGCTTCTATTACTGCCATGCCTTCAGTGCTAAGGAGAAAATCAATCCAGTTGATTGCAAGTTCCTGGTTTGGAAAGTTATTGGGTATTGTTATACCATAGACTATTGACTTGCCTTTTTTAATTATAGTTTCTCCTGGCTCCTTACCTGAGATTTCAACTTCTGCGGTAGCATAAAAGTCATTGAATTCTTCACTAGACAGATTAATCTCGGTTGGTAACTCTATATAGTTCAGTCCATGCTGCGCTGCTACAGAAGAATATTCAAAAGCATAATCAAGGTCTCCGGTTTCAAGAAGAGCAATCAGCTCAACTGATTTTGGTCTCATTAAATCTCCCTCAGCTTCATGTAGACTGCTGTATATACTTGAAACCCCATAGTGCTCTTCAGCAAGTTGCCATACCATAAGCGTACGATATCCGCAGGGATCCTGGTCAGGGTCGCTACGCCCATATTTCACCCCTTCCCGCTGAAGTACTTCATACCAGTTATCCTTATTTATCTCATCACTAAATTTTGAATCATCGGTATAGGCAATAACCATCTGATTAACCGCAAATATTATGTACCAGTCGGCATATTCAGGAAACATCAGTTGAGGAATAACAGTATAGTCAGCAGAACCAATAACCCCTGCTTCTTTACCAAGTTCAGTAACTTTCCTTATTGTGGTCTGGCTTCCTGCCCCTTCGGCCAATATCTCTGCCTCAGGATAGAGTTTATTAAATTCCTCAGTTACCTGGGCGAAGGGAATAGTCAGGCTACCAGCATGAAAAATAGGTAGAGTGCCCGATATGGAAGAGGTTGCTGAGGGCTCACCCGAGCAACCAACCAGTATAGTAGATAACAGTAACAAGGAAGCCACCAATATAGTCGTTATCCGTTTCATATTAATAGTAAACTCCTTTAATTTTCGCATTTATTAGACCATATTTGTTTTATCTAATTATTATTTATAACATAATGGGTATAACTCCTTTAATTCATAGACTCCTTAGAATACATGCACTGCCGAGGCCTTAAATGTTATGTAAACCATTTGCCCTTCTGACAGTCTCATGTCCTCAAAAGAGCGGCGGGTAACCAGGCATACAAAATCTGGTGGTGCAGTAACCGTCAGATAAAGAGTAGAGCCTTTATCTGAAATTCCAGTGATAGTGCCACAAAACGAATTTCGCGCACTGGAGCGAAGAGGTTCTGTTGAAATCAGGATATCCTCGGGACGAATAGAGGCATGCCACTTGCCACGTAAGTCAGTAGCTACTACAAGCTCCGCTCCTGCAGTACGAAAGACGCTATCCCCTTTATTGTTATCCAGCACCTGTCCAGCCAGAATATTACGCGCTATGGTAAAACGAGCTACAAATTCAGAATTGGGTTGTCTGAATATCTGTTCCGCTGTGCCCACTTGCTTCAAGCTGCCATCGCCGATTACTGCTATATGGTCTCCCAGAGCTATCGCCTCCTCAAAATCATGAGTGACATGAATGGTAGTTATCCTCAACTGGTCATGAATCCTCCGTAACTCCTTACGTACCCATTCCTTGGTCTCAGGGTCAAGTGCGCTCAGTGGTTCATCAAGCAGTAACAGTTCGGGCTTTACGCTCAGTGCCCTGGCCAGAGCCACCTTCTGTTGCTCTCCTCCACTCAGAGTATCGGGACGCCTGTTCAGCAGTGGTATTATGCCCAACAGGTCAGAGAGCCAGTCAATTTTTTCTTTTATCTGTTGTCGTGAATACTTCCTCAATCCAAGTCCAAAGCTTATGTTGTCAGCCACCGACAGGTGAGGAAACAGAACATGGTCCTGGTAAACAATGCTGATATTGCGTTTCTCTGGCTCAGTCCCACTTACATCCTCCCCTCTGAGCCATATCTGCCCCTCTTTAATGGGGTAGAGGCCAGCAATAGACTCCAACAATACCGTCTTACCAGCACCAGTAGGTCCCAGTATAATAAAATACTCGCCAGCCTCTACCTCGAGAGAGATATCGCGAAGCTGGAAGCCGCCAAGGTCAACACAGAGGTTCTTTACTTCTATCATACCTTTTCCCCCCTGTAAGCAATTGTCCTGAGGGTGATAAATATAACCAGGCACAATACTATTAATATAGTTGCAACAGGACGGGAGTAAGACAAACCATAGGACTCAAAGCGATCCAGCACCAGCGTTGGAGCAATCATCGGATGATAAGCAAGCATAATAACGGCGCCAAACTCGCTGATACCCCTGGCCCACATCATGATATTCCCAGCCATGATACTTCTCCACGCCAGTGGTAGAGAGATTTTGAAGAAAGCCTGCCAGGGAGAAGCTCCCAGTGTGCGTGCTACCTTCTCCAACCTGACATCTACCTTTTGAAAGCCAGCCTTCGCCGAATCAATAAGAAAGGGAATACTGACAAAGAGCATCGCTATTACAATGCCTGTCCTGGAATCCAGCACCTCTATTCCGAAGAAACTAAATGCTTTGCCCATGGCAAACTGTCGGCCAAAAACAAATAACAGGGCAATACCGGCAGCAGTATGTGGTATTACAATCGGTACATCTATTAGCCCTTCTACCAATCTTTTTCCAGGAAAATTAACCCTGGCAAGAAAATAT
>JAUUZT010000024.1 GCA_030589825.1 Dehalococcoidia bacterium | reverse complement strand
TACTAAATGTGTTAATACTGGTGAATGATGATATGCGCTTTGCCAAAAAGCAATATTCTTGTGCTATAATGACTTTCAATCGTGATTACACTATTATCTGGTAATGAAGCTTTAGCCCTTGGGGCTTACCACGCCGGTGTTCGGGTTGCCACGGCATATCCGGGAACTCCCAGTACTGAAATACTGGCAAATATTGCAAAACACGAAGATGTCTATGCTGAATGGTCTACCAACGAGAAGGTTGCGGTAGAAGTAGCCTTAGGGGCAGCATATGGTGGCGCCCGTTCAGTGGTGTCCATGAAGCACGTAGGGCTAAACGTGGCTGCAGACCCTTTTATGGCGGCTTCCACCACCGGAATAAATGCCGGATTGGTGTTTATTGTTGCCGATGACCCCGGGATGCACAGCTCTCAGAATGAACAGGACACCCGCTATTATGCCAAGCTAGCCAAGATTCCGGTACTGGAACCAAGCGACAGCCAGGAAGCCTATGATTTTATGAGTCTGGCATTTGATATAAGTGAGCAGTTTGATACGCCTGTGCTGGTTCGCAGTACAACCCGTATTTCTCATTCAAAATCAGCTGTAAACGCAAACAGGCAACGTCAGAGTAATCCAAAGATAGGATTCCCCCGCGATTATAGAAAATATGTTATGTTACCGGCAAATGCCCGGCAACGTCATGTACAGATAGAGAAAAGATTGCTGGAAGTTACTGCCTTTACGGAAACTCTCCCTGTAAATAAAATAGAGGATGGTAATTCTGCTCTGGGAGTAATAAGCAGCGGAGTTGCTTACCAATATGCCAGGCAGACTTTCCCCGAAGCATCTTTCCTCAAGCTGGGCATGCCCTATCCATTACCGAAGGCTATGATTAAGGATTTTGCATCCAAAGTAAAAAAGCTTCTGGTCATTGAAGAGCTTGACCCTTTTATTGAAGATAGCATCAAAGTAATGGGTATAGAGGTAACAGGAAAGAGTATTATCCCCTTGGTCGGTGAATTAAATCCGGATGTAGTTGAAACCTGCTGCCGTAAAGCTGGTTTACTTCCGGAGCTTGGTTCCAAAGAAGGAACTGATGAAAAACCTGCTTTACTCGGGCGTCCTCCTCTCTTTTGCGCAGGGTGTCCTCACGTGGGTATTTACTTTACACTAAGCAGTATGGGCCATCGCAGCAGCTTGTCGGTTCGCAATAAACCTGGACGCGAGTCGTCTATGATCATTACCGGGGATATCGGTTGCTATACACTGGGAGCCCTCCCTCCGCTCAGCGCCATGGACACCTGCGCCTGTATGGGAGCTGGTATTGGGCAGGCGTTGGGACTAGAAAAGGCAGGAGTCACCGGTGATATCATCGCTGTCATTGGCGATTCTACATTTTTGCATTCTGGGATAACTCCATTAGTTGATGCCGTTTACAATAATGGCAAGATGACGGTAATAATTATGGATAATTTGACTACCGCTATGACAGGGCATCAGGACAACCCCGGGACGGGTAAAACAGCTCAAGGTAAAGCTACAAACAGGGTTGACCTGGAAAAACTTGTTCGTGGTATCGGGGTCAATGATGTTCAGCTAGTTGATGCCTTTGATGTAAAAGGAATAAGAAACTCGGTTAAGAAATCACTGGGTAATCCTGAGTTGTCCGTTATCATAGTACGTGGTAACTGCCAGGCACAGGTTAAAAAGAAAACTACGCCAATGTTTATTGACAGGGATAAATGTACCAAATGTGATTTATGCGCTATGACTGGTTGTCCGGCGATTCAGTATCAGGACGGTGAAATCTTTATAAATGATAATTTATGTGTTGGTGATGTCTGTGGTATTTGCCGGCAGATTTGCCCGCAACACGCGATAGGGCCAAAGACTTCCAGCGTTGAGGGAAAGGCTAAATGAAGAACATAAACCTGATAATGTCAGGGGTTGGCGGGCAGGGTACTATCCTCGCAAGCGATATCATTGCCGAGGTAGCGATAGCCGCTGGATATGATACTAAGAAAACGGATACTCTTGGTATGGCACAACGTGGCGGAAGTGTCGTTAGCCATATCCGTGCCGGGGGTAAGGTCTATTCTCCCATGATTAAAGACGGACAGGCTGACATAATGCTTGGTTTTGAAAAGCTTGAAGCCATGAGATGGGCACAGTTTTTGAACGAGAAATCAATCGTAATCGTTAATAATTACAAGATACCACCGGCAACGGTAAATACAGGAAAGGCAACTTACCCTGCGGATGAGGAGATAATTGGTATATTAAAAGGAAAAACATCTCATGTTATTCTGGTCAATGGCACTGAGCAGGCAATCAGTTTGGGTGATATAAGGGTACTAAATATTTTTTTACTGGGATGTGCCTCATTCCTCTTGCCATTTGAGGTACAGGTCTGGATGGATGTTATTCATAAACGACTGCCTGCGAAGATAGTTCCAATAAATGTCAGTGCCTTCAGCAAAGGTAGAGAGGAAATCCAAAATGGTTCTTTCTGATACTGTCAGACACAGTATGGAGCAAAGCTCCTGGATAAGGAGAATGTTTGAGGAAGGTAATAACCTCAAAAAGCGTTACGGCGAGAGTAATGTTTTTGACCTTACCCTGGGGAACCCCATTTTTGAACCACCAGACGAGTTCTGTCAGGAACTGAAAAGGATTGTAAATAATCCTCTTCAGGGAATGCACCGTTATATGGCAAACGCCGGCTATGTAGAAACCAGAAAAGCAGTGGCCGAATATCTGTCTGTTGAGTCAGGCACGGAAATCAACCAGGGCGATATTATCATGAGTTGCGGAGCCGCCGGTGGCTTGAACGTTGTGCTCAAGACAATACTTAACCCCGGCGATGAAGTGATTATTTTCTCTCCATTTTTCCCTGAATACCTTCACTATATTCATAATCACAATGGGGTAGTCAAGGTTGTATCCACAGATGAACAATTTATACCGCGATTCGATGAGCTTGATAATGCCATCAATTCAAAAACTAAAGCGGTGATAATTAACTCACCGAATAATCCTACTGGAGCGGTCTATAACGCCGACTTTGTTCATACACTCGGTAAACTACTGGAGAAGAAATCCCTGGAATTCGACTCACCGATATCACTCATCAGCGATGAGGCTTACCGTTATATAGTATATGGAGGGATAAAGTGTCCACATATCTGGTCCTATTACAAGCAGAGCTTTGTTGTTAATTCCTATTCTAAGGACCTTGCCTTGCCCGGAGAACGGATTGGGTATATTGCAGTTCACCCTGAATTGAAGCAGCATGATGAAATAATAGCCGGGCTTATATTCTGTAATCGCGTACTCGGATATGTTAATGCGCCGGCTCTTATGCAGAATGTAATACGTGCCCTGCAGGGGGTCACCGTATCAATAGATGAGTATCAACGTAAAAGGGATTTAATTTGTGATGGTCTGACCAGTGTTGGATACAACGTCACAAAGCCCCAGGGAGCGTTCTATATATTTCCTGAAGCTCCGTTGAAGGATGACGTTGCCTTCGTTAAAGAGCTATCCCAGCATAAGGTTCTGGTGGTACCGGGCAGCGGGTTTGGTTACCCTGGACATTTCAGGCTTTCTTATTGCGTTAAAGATAGCACGCTGGAAGGTTCGCTGGAGGGTTTTGGTAAAATAGCCCAAAAGTACAAAGCAGCCTAGATTTTCATCGAGACATTTTCCATTGCTCCTCTTAAATACTTTCCCCTCTCGTTAAATATATAGAGAATGAGGTTAATTGTCATTTTCACAATTGAATAGTGAATACAGGATAGGGATTTATTATGAAGAAAGACGGACAGGATAATAGTGCAGATAAAAACGTAGAGGTATTAACTGAGAAAATGCAGCTAGAACCGATTGCCTCTTTTCTTAATATGAGGGTTATCGAGCTTAAAGCAGGCTATGCCAAAGTGTCCATGCTTATGTTACCTGAATATCATAATTTCAATGGGTTTATCTTTGGCGGCATAATAACATCCATCGCTGACCAGGCATTCGCTTACGCTTCTAATTCACTTGCTTATCCCAGTGTAGCTACCCAATTTGACATCCACTTTATCAATGGAGCAGCAACAAATGATACGCTTACGGCTGAATGCCACGTGATAAAAAACGGCAGACGGGTTGGTATATCTGAAATAACTGTTACCAATCAGCACAACAAGCTAATTGCTCGAGCTACCGGCACCACAGTTCCCATTACACCAGTTAAATAATTGATTATCTGCTGAGTACTTCTTCAGCTTTATCGGGGTCAGCCACTTTAATAATAATGGTGGCTTTACCGGGAGTGGTGTCAAGAAAAGCGTAAAAATACTCGAGGTTTATCCCCGCCTCAGTTAAGGGCCTGGCTATCGTCTCGAGGAGACCCCCCGGAACATCCGGGATTTCTTGTTTTAGAACAACAGACTCCTTTACTGCAAAATTAGCTTCTCTTAATGTCTTTATACCCAGCGCCGTGTCGGAGAGAATCATACGGACTATCCCGAAATCAGTGGTATCAGAGACGAAAAGAGCGAGCATGCTAATATTTTTCGCTTTTAGAGCTTCCAATATAGCAACCAGTCGGCCGGGTTGGTTTTCTATAAATATAGAAATCTGTTTTACTTTCATTTTTACTTTACCCCCTGTCAGTGATTAAAGTTCTCGACGGTCATAAACTCTCTTGGCCTTTCCTACAGTTCGTGGAATGGATTTGGGTTCTATCAGCTTGATAACTGGACTGATGCCCAACGTGCTCTCCATCTCTTCCATCAACCTCTTTTCCAGTTCCTCCATTTTACGCGCTTCGTCAGAGAATACCTCATCGGATACCTCGACCTGAATTTCCAATGTGTCCATGTGGCGTTTACGGTCGACTACGATAATATAGTGTGGTTCAACCCCTTCAACCTCTAGTAGGACACTCTCTATTTGAGAAGGAAAGACATTAACACCACGGATAATCAGCATATCATCTGTTCTTCCTGTTATTTTGGACATTCGCACCAGTGTTCTTCCGCACTTGCACGGCTCAGGGTTTAACGAGGTAATGTCTTTGGTCCTGAAGCGTATAATAGGCAATGCCTCCTTGGTAAGGGTAGTTAATACCAGTTCTCCCTTCTCTCCATAAGGAAGTTGTTCTCCTGTTAGAGGGTCAATTATCTCCGCGAGGAAATTATCTTCGAAGATGTGCATACCAAGTTTGTGAGGGCATTCTACGGAAACTCCGGGGCCTACCATTTCAGTAAGCCCGTATATATCTATCGCTTGTATTGGTAGCTTGTTTTCTATTTCCTGCCTCATCTGTTCTGAACAAGGCTCAGCTCCCAGAACCCCCAGTCTCAGCTTGGAGGTTTTCAAATCTACTCCCATTTCCAGGGCTGTTTCGGCGATGGTGAGTGAGTAAGAAGGGGTGCATGTAATGACCGTAGTACCCAGGTCTTCCATGAGCATGATTTGTCTTTTGGTGTTACCGGCAGCTGTGGGAATGACCGTTGCTCCGAGTCTTTCACCACCATAGTGGAAACCGAGCCCACCGGTGAAAAGCCCATAGCCATAGGCATTCTGCATTATGTCATTTTTTGTCATCCCTGCGCATGATAAAGTCCTTGCCATAACCTCTGCCCACATGTTTATATCACCGGCAGTGTACGGAGCTATTACGGGTTTTCCCGTAGTACCACTGGAGGCATGAAGCCTTACTACCTGCTCCATAGGAACAGCAAGCAACCCGAATGGATAGTTATCCCTGAAGTCCTGCTTAACGGTAAAAGGCAACCTGGCGAGGTCAGCTAAAGAACGAATGCTGGACGGGGTTATGCCCCGCTCCATGAATGCCTGCCGGTAAAAAGGGACTTTCTCGTAGACCCTGGCTACCTGGTACTTCAGCCTTTCCAGTTGAAGTTCTTCCAGTTCCTTCCTTGGCATCGTTTCATATTTGGTATTCCAAATCATTGCCTGTTACCTCCAAATTTAATGATAGAGAAAATATCTTATACTGGATTTTATTTTATCATGGTATGCAATACTAACCAACCGATTTGCCCAGGTATGCCTGTATAACCTTGTCATTGCCTAAAAGCTCTCTGGCTGTGCCTTCAATGGTAATACGTCCTCTTTCCATAACATAGCCCCTGTCGGCGATTTTTAGAGCAGCCTTAGCATCCTGTTCGATAAGGAGTATAGTAATTCCATCATTTCTTAATTTAACAAGAAGTTTCAGTATGTCTTTTACTAAAGTTGGTGCCAGCCCAAGGGATGGTTCGTCCAGTAATATAATCCTTGGTGAGGACATTAATATCTGGCCAATCGCCAGCATCTGTTGTTCTCCCCCGCTGAGACTGCCCGCCTGCTGTTTATAACGTTCTTTTAAAACAGGGAAGAGATGGAATACCATCTCCAGATTGGCTTGGACTGATGGTTGACGCACGAACCAGCCAACATAACCTAGAGTGCCAAACGGTTTTTCTGAGCACCAGGAGTAAGCTCCGAGAAGCAGGTTATCCATAACTGTCATTGGTCCGAAGAGCTGTCTTCCTTCTGGAACATAGGCTAGTCCGAGTTTTACCATCTGGTGGGGTGTAAGCCCGGACAGTTGCTGGTCGTGTAACCTGACACTACCGCTCTGTAGAGGTATATATCCGGCTATAGCGTTGAGCATTGTACTCTTGCCCGCTCCATTACTCCCAATCAGGGTGACTATTTCCCCTTCGTTTACAATAAAAGAAGCATCTCTTACTGCCGTAACCCGACCATTAACCACGGTTACATTTTCAACCCTTAGCATTATTCCTCCACTTCCTCGCCGAGATAAACCGCAATAACTCTTTTATCTCTCTGAATTTGAGAAGCACCACCTTCTGCAATCTTTTGTCCGCTGTCCAGTACTATAACCTTTTCTGCGAGTCCCATTACTAAGGGCATATCATGCTCAACAAGCAGTACAGTTATTCCCATGTCTATAATTCGGTGGATTAAATCGCTCAGGGCTCGTTTTTCAAGAGTAGTCAGTCCTGCACCAGGCTCATCGAGCAGTAAAATCTTTGGCTCAGTAGCCATGGCACGAGCGATAGCCAGTAGTTTCTGTCGTCCAAGAGGCAAGCTTAAGGCTTCCTTGTCTTTCTCTGTGCCAAGTCCTACCAGGTTAAGATATTTAGTAGCCTTAAGTAAGATTAGACTTTCTTCACGTTTAGCATTAGGCAGGCATAAGGCAGCTTCCAAAATGCCATAGCGACTGCGTATATGCTGTCCTGCCATAATATTTTCGAGGACGGTCATATTTCCAAAAAGGAGTGCATGTTGAAAAGTCCTTGCGATACCAAGAGATGCCCTTTTATGAGGCGGTACGCTGTTTATTCGGGTTCCTTTAAAAAGTATCTCCCCACTGGTGGCTGAATAGACTCCCGCAATAAGGTTGAACAAAGTAGTCTTACCTGCTCCATTAGGACCGATAACAGCAGTAATTTTACCCTCTTCAATAGACATATCAAGATTTTTGAGGGCGACAAGTCCGCCAAAGGCTTTGCTTAAATCTTTAGTTTGTAATATGAATTCGCTCAATTCCTAGTCCTTTTTCGCTGTCCTGGCGCGCCATATAGTTATCGTTTCCTTTAATTTTACAAAAAGGCCCTGTGGCATGAATATCATTACCAGCATAAGTATCAATCCATACACTATAATATCCAGTTCACCAAAGTTGAGCAGCAGTTCATCACTGAGTATGTTGGTGGTGGCTGCGCCAAAGATAGCCCCCCAGATACTGGCCAGGCCTCCTATTACCGCCATCACTACCAATTTTACTGATGCCAGGAAGTTAAATTGTTGTGGACTGACAAAACGGAGGTGGTGGACAAAGAGACTGCCGGCAAGAGACGCAAAAACTGCGCTCAATACAAAAATCTTAACCTTAAACTGGGCGACGTTGATGCCAATAGATTCAGCCGCGTCTTCACTACCGTGAATCGCTCTCAGAGCTCTCCCTGTTCGTGACCGGATAATATTTTGTGAAATGAGCAGGATAGCCAGAGTAAAGAACCAGACAAGGTAGTAACGTTTGAAGGGGGTATCGAAGACAAATCCGCCGATGGAAAGATAGGGAATACCACTCATTCCGTCCGGGCCGCCGGTGAACTGGCTTAGTTGCCGAAAGAGTATCCAGACGATTATACCGATGCCAAGGGTAGCCATAGCGAGATAATTGCCTTTCAGTCGGAAGATAAGGTAACCAATACTATAGGCGAAGGTGCCGGTAATTATAGCGGCGATTAACATCGCTATCCAGGGGTCAACGCCATATGTCTTGCTTAATATAGCTGAAAAGTAGGCGCCGATTCCGTAATATGCGGCCTGTCCGAGAGATACCTGCCCTGTATAGCCCATTAACAGGCAGAGGCCTACGGTAACCATGGTGTTTAGTCCGATGAAAATTAGAAGTGTGTTGTATTTCCCCAGGAACCAGTCAAAGGGAATAATTATTAATAATATGGCGGCAACGAGGTAAATCCACCTTTTCTTGAGCCATTGTAACATCAGCCTGTACTCTCCTCTGCTGCCAGCTTGCCGGAACGAATTAGTAATATCAGTAACAGTGCCACGATGGCGATAGCATCCTTATAGGAAGAGGTGAATGGACCCCAGTTTATGCCTACCGCAAGCGACTCTACAATACCGATGGTTATACCACCGATAACTGAGACAATAGGGCTTTTAAAACCACCAATAGAGGCAGACACAAAACCCTTAAGCCCAAGCATAACCCCTACATTGTAAGAGGTTAGAGCTAGTGGAGCCATAACTATCCCGCTGATGCCACCTATTATTGCGGCAAGGGTGAAGGCACACAGAGCCATAGTCCTGGTATTAATTCCTACCTTAGCGGCTGCTATCTTGTTTATTGCCGATGCCTTCAGCGCATTGCCCATCATGGTATAGGATAGAAACAG
>JAUUZT010000051.1 GCA_030589825.1 Dehalococcoidia bacterium | reverse complement strand
TTCGATGTACCAATCACAATATTCAAACCATATAAAATCATGCAGTTGCTGTTCTGCCTCACCTATTTTATAACCTTCCATTAGTTCGCTTATATTATTAATAAGTCGATTGAGCCGGCTATTGATCCATCTGTCTTCAGCATCCATGTCTAATATGTTTTCTTCTATATTAGAATGCTCATAACTATCTGGAGTTGTTTTTTCAAGTTTCTGTAGTATAAATCTGCTGGCATTCCACAACTTATTAACAAAGTTACGACTGGATTCCAATTTTTCTTTACCTATATTCGTATCGTTCCCAGAACTAGTCCCTGAAGTAAGGCCAAATCTAAGAGCATCAACACCAATAACATTTATAGCTTCAACCGGGTTGATAACATTACCGCGCATCTTACTCATTTTTTCACCATGCTCATCACGAATAAGGCCATTTAGATAAACAGTTTGAAAAGGAATTTTGCCAGTATTCTCTAAACTCATCATAATCATCCTGGCAACCCAGAAAAATAGTATGTCATAACCTGATTCCATTAAAGAAGTAGGGTAAAAATAGTTAAGGTCTTCAGTATCGTTTGGCCAGCCAAGCGTAGAATGTGGCCATAGAGCTGAACTGAACCATGTATCCAAAACATCAGGATCCTGCTTTAGATCATTTGCGCCACAATGGTAGCACTTTGTTGGTTCATTTTCCGATACAGTTGCTTCCCCACATTTATGACAATACCATACTGGAATACGATGTCCCCACCATAGCTGTCGACTGATACACCAGTCCTTAATATTTTCCATCCAATCAAAATACACTTTAGTAAAATGTTTTGGAATTATATTAATTTCTCCATTTTTTACAACTTCTATGGCTGATTCAGCCAGTGGTTTTGTTCTTACAAACCACTGCATGCTAACTCTCGGTTCTATCATAGCTCCGCAACGCCCACAATAACCTATGGAATGCATATAAGGTTCAGTTTTTTCCAATAGTTTCTCTTTTTTCAGATCAGCAATTATTTTGTCCCTGCAAATAAGACGTTCTAAACCTATATAATTTCTGGCATTTTCATTCATCGTTGCATCATCATTCATAATATTCAAAATAGATAACTTATGACGTTTGCCTATTTCAAAATCTACAGGGTCATGAGCAGGTGTAATCTTTAAAGCCCCTGAACCAAAATCAGTGTCTACTTCCTCATCAGCTATCACTGGTATTTTTCTATTTACAATAGGTAGGAGAACATCTTTCCCTATTAGTGCTTTATATCTTTTATCTTGAGGATTAACTGCGATAGCAGTATCGCCAAGAAGTGTTTCCGGTCTGGTAGTTGCAATAGTGATGAAACCTTTCTCGTCAGCCAATAGATAATGGATATAGTAAAGTTGCCCCATAGTGTTTTTATGCTCAACTTCTAGATCCGATAGAGCTGTCTGGCAACGCGGGCACCAATTTATTATCCTTTCCCCTCTATAAATTAATCCCTTTTTATATAAATTAACAAAACTACTTCTAACTGCCTTGCATGGACCTTCATCTAAGGTAAAACATTCACGTGTCCAATCACAAGACGCACCTAGCATTTTACTTTGACGAGTAATGTTCTCTCGAATGCTGTTGGTCCATTTCCAAGCTACTTCCTGAAATTGTTCTCGACTTAATTCGTTCTTATTGATTCCCTTTTCAGTTAATTGTTTTTCTACAATGATTTGTGTAGCAATTCCTGCATGGTCCGTACCAGGAATCCATAAAGTAGGTTCACCTTTCATCCTATGCCATCTTACGAGTATGTCCTCTATGGTTATTGCTAATGCGTGGCCCATATGGATTTCACCTGTCACATTAAGAGGGGGCATAATTAAAACGAATGGTCTCTTCTCTAGATCAACATTTGGAGAAAAATATCCATTTTCCTGCCACTTTTTATACCACCTATCTTCAATTAAACCTGGCTTATAGGCTTTGGCTATATTAACCTGCATATTTTATGAATCCTATTCTTATTATTATTCACTTAATGCTATTACCACCTTGTTTAAAATCTCATCTGCGACTTTTCTCTTTGACATAAGTGGTAATTCATCTATTTTCCCATTCTTACTGATTATTATTACGCGGTTATTATCAGAGCCAAAGCCGCTATCTTTGGAAGTTATATCATTAGCTACAATTATTTTAAGCTTCTTTTCCTTCATTTTCTTTTTAGCATTTTCTATCAAGTTATTGCTTTCGGCAGCAAATCCAACTTTTATAAAATTACCGTTTATATTTAACAATATATCTATCGAAGGAAATAAATCTAAATGTAATATTCCATTTTCCTTTTTTATTTTTTCATTACTAATATTATCTACTCGGTAGTCACTTACCGCCGCAGCCATTATCAAAACATCAGCCGAAGAAACAGATTCCTTTACAGCTTTGTACATTTCTTCACCATTAATAACGCTTTCTGTTTCAATTCCAACTATTTTCTCAAGAGATGTTGGTGCTGTTATTAGCTTTACTTTCGCCCCTCTATCTCTGGCAGCTTCGGCTAAAGCATAACCCATTTTCCCCGTAGAATGATTTGTAATATAACGAATCGGGTCGATAGATTCCTGTGTCGCACCTGCAGTGACTATAACGGTCTTGTTTCTTAAATCTCCTTCTTTCGCTAACACCTGGCATATAGTCCCAATTATTTCAGTACTACTAGATAATCTACCCTTTCCTTCAATACCAGATGCCAATCTACCATATTCTGGCCCTACGATAATAAAACCACGGTTTTTAAGTCTACAAAGGTTTTCCTGAGTGATAGAATTATCGAACATATTAACGTTCATCGCAGGAGCTAAAATAATAGATGACTTACTAGCCAAAACAGTAGAGCAAATAATATCATCAGCGATGCCATTTGCCAGTTTTGCAATCGTATTGGCTGTAATAGGTGCAATAACAATCACATCGGCAGTTTCAGCAAGGCTCACATGAGTAATATCCTGTTTTATTGTTGCATCGAACATATCACTGAAAACAGCTCTACCTGTAACCGCATTAAATGTCAGGGGAGTAACAAATTGTTTAGCTTCTTTACTAAGTACCACATCCACTCTTGCTTCCAATTGAGTTAATTTACTCGCAATATCTATTGCTTTATAGGCAGCTATACTCCCAGTAACTCCTAGCACAATGGATTTACCGTTCAACATTGAAATCACCCCTGTTATATTCCATCTTATTCATTTCGTATATTAACCTCAGGCCAATTAAGGTTAAACTTGGTTCTATTTTATCTATTACAGAAATCTCGTTTACTAGTTGAACATATCCCCCCGTAGCAACTATTGTTGATTTACAATTTAAACATTGTTCAATTCGTTTAACGATATTTTCAATGAGGCCAATATAGCCATAAAATATACCAGATTGCATTGCAGAAACTGTATTTTTCCCTACTACCTCCGTTGGCTGGCTAAATTCAATTCTAGGAAGCACAGCCGTATGAAGAAATAACGCTTCGCTGGCTATCCTGATTCCCGGTGCAATAACTCCACCTATATAATCACCTGCTTTAGAGATAACATCAAATGTTGTAGCAGTACCAAGGTCAATAACAATGACAGATTCACTATATAGTGAATGCGCAGCTACAGCATTCACTACACGGTCCGGCCCAAGTTCACGTGGGTTTTCTACACATATGCGTACACCTGTTTTTATTCCAGCTTCAATTGTTAATGGTGAAATACCTAAATATTTTTGGCTTGTTTTCTGGAAAGTTGTAACCAAAGGAGGAACAACACTACATAATACAACTCCATCAATATCACAGGAGCTTATATCTTTGTTGCGTAACAAAGATAGCAATAACATCCCATACTCATCTGACTGACGGTTCAATTCGGTGGCCAAATGCCAGGTAATTATCAAATTGTTGTTATCAAATATACCTAACTTTATGCTTGTATTTCCTATATCAATAGTCAGTAACAAAGCTATTTACCTATTCTATAAAGAAGTTTTTTGAGTATAACACCTATACTTAACTTTCACCATTAACGCTTATACATTTTGCTGTTGTAAAACAGTATGGAAATATAATACTAAATTAATGACAACAGATTTGATATTTATTATATATCTCTCTATATAGTGAAATAATTAAATCCAATGACGGTGACGCAGGTAAGCAAACATTCCTAACGCAATAATAAACATAGTGGATGTGATAACAACTAGAGGTATAGGACTCCCCCTGTTTATTCCTCCTGGTAGTGGAATATTCATACCAAAGACACTAGCTATTAATGTCGCTGGAGCAAGAAGTGCCATAACAATTGTCAGTATACTCATTATTTCCTGAATACGATGTGAAGTCAACCAGTTGCTTGTTTCTGCTAGTCCATCAACGACTTCCTTGCAATCTTCCAATCCATCCCATATCTTACGATAATGGTCTGCAACATCTCCGAAATAAATTTCTTGATCTTCTCTAAAAAAGGGGTATTCCTCTTTCTCTAAAGTCTCAATCACTGCGATTTGAGGTCTTATTATCCGTCTGAAAGATATAAGATCTCTTCTAATAAGAGTTATTTGCCGAACTGTTTTTGGTACTGTTTTATCGAAGATAATTTCTTCAATATCGTCAATATTCTCGGTAACTTTACTGAGTATTGGAAAACAGTAATTAACTAACCTGTCAAGCATACTATACAAAAGAAATCCTGAACTTTTACCCATATATTTCTGTCGACTCTTATCAATAGTTAAACATTCTTGAAATAATCGTGATAATTGTTTGAAACTTGCTGATTTGTTCACCGTGACAACGTAGTTTTCTCCAACAAATATATCTATTTCAGTAGGGCGTGTAATGTGATGTTCCTTGTCGAAAACTGGAAAATGGAGGACCATAAACACTCTATCTTCATATTCATCAATTTTAGGACGTTGAACTCTACTAAGAACATCATCCAGATCTAATGGATGGAAATTGAACTTATCAGCTAAATATTGAACTTCATTAACTGATGGCCTCTCTACATAGTACCAACTCAGCTTTCCCTGGGTTATATAATTCACATTCGTTCTTTTCTGTTCATTAATAGACATCAATATTCTCCGTCACTAATTTGTAATATATTATCATTGATAACATTATACGGCTAGCATATCAATAACAATATACTTAATAATAGTATCTTAATTCATTTGACAATCAATCAAAATACTTGTAACATATCCTCACGTGTATTTCTATGCACGTGTACGTTAACAATTGAATAGTAAATTGAAGGTAAGGTTTTATAATAGAGAGTTTGATCCTGGCTCAGGATAAACGTTGGCGGTGTGCTTTATGCATGCAAGTCGTACGGAGTTATAGTTTTCGGATTATAACTTAGTGGCAAATGGCTGAGTAATACATAGATAACCTGCCTGTGAGTGGTGGATAACTTGCTGAAAGGTAAGCTAATACAGCATACGTTGAACAAGTACTTCTTGTTTATTAAAGTCTTCGGACGCTCGCAGAGGGGTCTATGCCTGATTAGCTAGTTGGTGAGGTAACGGCTCACCAAGGCGATGATCAGTAGCTGGTCTGAGAGGATGGTCAGCCAGATGGGGACTGAGATACGGCCCCAACTCCTACGGGAGGCAGCAGCAAGGAATATTGGGCAATGGGCGAAAGCCTGACCCAGCGACACCGCGTGAGGGATTAAGGCCTTCGGGTTGTAAACCTCTTTTCTCGAGGAAGAAGCTCTGACGGTACTCGAGGAATAAGCCACGGCTAACTACGTGCCAGCAGCCGCGGTAATACGTAGGTGGCGAACGTTATCCGAATTTATTGGGCGTAAAGAGAGTGTAGGCGGCTTGTTAAGTCAAGTGTTAAATCTTCTGACTCAATCAGGAGTTGCAGTTGATACTGGCAGGCTTGAGGGCAGCAGAGGAAAACGGAATTCCCAGTGTAGCGGTGAAATGCGTTGATATTGGGAAGAACACCAGAGGCGAAGGCGGTTTTCCAGGCTGTATCTGACGCTGAGACTCGAAAGCGTGGGGAGCGAAGCGGATTAGATACCCGCGTAGTCCACGCCTTAAACGGTGGACATTAGGTATGGGAAGTATCGACCCTTTCTGTGTCGTAGCTAACGCTTTAAATGTCCCGCCTGGGGAGTACGGTCGCAAGACTAAAACTCAAAGGAATTGACGGGGGTCCGCACAAGCAGCGGAGCGTGTGGTTTAATTCGATGATACACGAAGAACCTTACCAGGGTTTGACATGTCAG
>JAUUZT010000117.1 GCA_030589825.1 Dehalococcoidia bacterium | reverse complement strand
GAGTTTAGAGCAAAGTTTTATAGAAATAAATAAACCTCTCCTCTTCACCTTCCAAGCTACAAATCTAACGATGTAGAACTTAAATTATTTTTTACTACACTAGATAAATTATCTACAGTCGAACTATTACTTAAAATATGCAGGGGAAACTAATATAAATTCAAGTTCCCCCTGCAATTTTGGTAATAATTTGCGAATTAATCGCTATATATCTAGGCTTTTCCGATTCTAAATACCTTTGTCCCACAGTTGGGGCAAACGCCCTGTACCGCAGGTCTACCATTTTTGAGAGTGATTTGTTTGGGATTCTTAATATCCACCTTGTTTCGGCATTTCATGCAATATGCTGTCGCCATGTTATCCCCTCCTTTCTATGATGACTACTATTGTTACTGCATGAACAATCCTTTGTCAATCTAAAATCTCTATTTTTTGTCAAATAATTACAAGAACTACTCATTTTTAAGAATCATTCTACATACTTTTTCCACAAATCATATATTTGACGGAGATAAATCAGTAGCGTAGTCTATAGAACAAATATATTTCTGGAGTTCCTCAAAATCAGTGTATTCTTATTTTATTAAGACACTATTCACCAGTTAGTAGAAAACAATTTATGTCTGAAGACCAGGGACTGAACTATAAAATAGAATCAAATGGGGAACCATCTAACGTTTCTCAAAATGGAACTCTGTTCGCTATCGGAGTTTTTGACGGTGTACATATCGGACATCGCTTTCTGGTTGAAAAATTGAAGCAAGATGCAAAGACTACACATTCACTTAGCGGTATCATAACTTTTGACCCACATCCACAATCTGTACTTATGCCTGGCAGTCCTCTACCATTTCTAAGCCAATTGGGAAATAGAATTGACGACCTTAAAGAGTTAGGTGTAGATGTAATTGCAGTATTGTCTTTTACTCTAACCCTGAGTCGATTGAGCGCCAGGGAGTTTGCCAATTTTATGGTAAAAAACCTCCAAATGCGTGGTATCATCATTGGCCCTGATTTTGCTCTTGGTCAAAATCATGAAGGGACCGCTGCCATCCTTCAATCACTAGGACAACAAATGGACTTCAGTGTAAAGGTCGTGCCTCCTTATATATTAGACGGGGAAGTAATAAGCAGCACACTTGTCCGCCAGACACTTAATTCAGGAAACATGAAAAAGGTTGCAAAACTTCTTGGGCGTCGCTTTGTTTTACATGCCAGAGTAACCTCCGGGGACAAACGTGGTCGTTCAATGGGATTTCCTACCGCCAACTTAAATACTGCACCAGGCCAATCATTGCCCGCTGATGGAGTCTATGCAACTAATACCTATGTACATGGAAAGCGTTTTCTTTCTGCTACTTATATAGGACTCCGACCTACCTTCGCTGGCTCTAATAGAACTGTAGAAACCTATCTTTTTGATTATTCAGGTAGTTTATACAATGAGGAACTGGAGGTATCTTTTATTTGCAAACTCCGTAATGAAAGACATTTTGATTCTCAAAGTGAATTGATGGTTCAAATTAACGAAGATATTGATAGGATAAAAATATTGGCAGGGGATTCTTTGCTGTAGCCTGAGTTACCTTCCAAGTCGTACGCCAAACAACATTTTTCTGAATTACTGATTCTCTCAGTATTAGAATAGTGGATTTATAATCAGGCCTGTTGGAAGCTTCGGGTGAAAATAGGTTGACTTATGTGGCATTCTTTCCCTTGCAAAAGAGACATCCTTGATACTTTCTGTTTCAGGAGCGGTCAATAAAAAAGCCAGTTGGTACGCTCCTTCTTTTATCTTTTGGTAAGCCTCATCTACGTCAGCGATATAAGCGATATCATCACTTTCCTTAGCAATGCCTAACACTTTGTCCAGTACTATATAATTGAAAAGATTTGTCCCCAGGTTATTGTAAGCTATTGTATGGTTCTCTGGCATCATACTTTTTATAGAATCATCCTGCTTTTCCTTAAGCAGAGTAATTAACTGAGATTCCAACCCCAGAACAGCCATAGATACTTCACCAGGCATATTTTGTTTTAGACTCCCAAGTGTCATATCAGTAATCGGGACTGATTCCACAATAAAGAATTTTTCTAGTTGCTCTCTCATCTTATCTAAAACAGAAGGTTCTATACCACGTACCAATCTATGAATAGGAGACATTAATAACCCAGGATCAGAGAAATCCACAAGGTTCATCATAATGTAATTAAATGCCTCTCTACCGTTAGAACCAGGCACGTCTTCACCACGTTCACTACTCGATAAAGAATTTAAACATTCGCTCTGGTAAGTCAATGCTGTCTCGTAACGATGGTGTCCGTCAGCTATGAATAGAGGTTTTGGAGCAAGTAGTTCGCTAATTCGGTTAACTAATTTATTCTCATTAATAGCCCAAACAATGTGGTGTTCATTCGAACCAGACAGTTCGATTATTGGTTTAGATTCTGTTGCTCTGGATAGAATGGTGGCAAGTTTTTTTCCGGAGTCGTAAAGAACCAATATGGAACTAAAACTAACCTGGCAAGCTTGCATTAGCGATAATCTATCAGATTTTGCCTCAGGAAAGGTGTTTTCATGAGGATATATGTTTTTGTACCAGGGTTCCAACTTGACACGAGCTATCAATTCCCGTCTTTTACTCTTTACTCCCTGATTATCGAAATAATAATCATGAAGATAGAATGCTGCATCTACATCCCGAAATAAAACTTCATTCGCCATCCATTGTTGGAAAGTATTGGCAGCTCTCTCATATATTTTACCTTTTATTGCATCTTCATTGTTACGAGCGGTGTATTCTAATCGAATAATATTATGTTCACTTTTGTTATAGTATGCCTCTCGTTGCTGTGGTGTAATAACATCATACGGAGGACAAATCACTTTGTCCAAATCCTTGACCTTTTTATGGTTATACCGTATTCCCCTGAAAGGAATTATCCGATATTCAATATTGTTATCACAGTTATTCAATTAGCTTTTACCTTACATGATATTTATATATGCCCTATAGACCAATGCATATTAACATATATATGCGATGATTTTAGTTGGAAGAACTTTATTTCACAACGTTTATCAGACGAGGAAGAAATCTTCAAACAGACGAACTAATTTAGCAGGATTTATCCGTTCTCTTGTTCCTGAATTTTTAGCAGCAACCCATTAACTATATCGCTGGCCTCTTTGCCATTTGCTCTCCCCTTTAACTTAGGCATAAGCTGCGACATCACTTTACCCCGGTCATCCATTCCTTTAGCTTCAACTATTGCAATCGTTTGCTGCGCCAAGCTAGTTATCTCTTCACTTCCCATTTGCTCCGGGAGATAACTTAATAACAAGGTTAATTCCTGCTCTTCTACATCAACCAGATCATTACGATTACCTTTTTTATAGGCTTCGATACTTTCCCTGTGACGTTTTACTTCAGTACTAATAACACCAATAACTTTATCGTCGCTGAGAGCACATTGACAAGAAATTTCAGCATTTTTTATTTCTGATAACAATAAACGCAGTATAGTAACTCTGTTGCTCGCTCGTGCTATTATGGATTTCTTAAGGTCTGCTCTTATCTTCTCAGGGATAGTCACCTTACCGGCCTGGAAGTCACTGGCTTGGAACTTTTCCTTTTTCTTGCTGCTTCTTTTCTATTACGCTCCACGCTAGGTTTTATATAATACCTTCTATGCCGAACTTCAGCTAGAACCCGGCTTTCTTGTACCTGTCTGTTAAACCTGCGTAATAAACTTTCAAAACTTTCTCCTGCACCTAGTCTTACATTAGCCATAATTTACCAATATTATACCTCCAATTTAGGTTAATTTTATCTATCTTGTCTTAGCTATGTCAAGATTTAGAAACAAAACTGAGGCCATGCACCCGTTCTCGATTCGTATCCCATAGGTTGCAATTACTAGCCAGCTCTAACCAGGCTGCTCTACATCACCCAAAGAATACTATTTACCGCTGCTTCTTTCCAGACCTCACGGGATTCATAGTCCTCTGCCGTGCAGGACCCAGTCTTCAACACCACTTGGTAAAGACAATCCTGTAAGTCAAAACCTCAAAAAGGATTTCGGCCCCGCTATAG
>JAUUZT010000113.1 GCA_030589825.1 Dehalococcoidia bacterium | reverse complement strand
TCCCAGGGAGCAGGTTGGACTTTACTTTAAGGAGAAACTACCTGGTATACCCAGACCTGGTGATTTATATCGGGTTCTCCCTCTGGAAGAGCTTGAAACTCCTTGCTTACCTCTATAAGCTTCCATTTTCCTGTAGCCTCCATTTCGTCCTGCTTCTGCTTGAAACCGTTATCCCTGTATACATCAGGGCGGAGACTGAAGATGATGTGTCCACCAGGATTTGTTATGCGAAGCAACTCATCGAGTGAACTTGCCGGCGCATGTCCTACAGTTAGTACACCGACGCTGATTACTGCGTCAAAGGAATTGGTTGGGAAGTCCAGGGGTTCTCCCATCACCATACGATGAAATGATTGATACACATGTTTTTTTCGCGCCTCCTCCAGCATGCCCGGAGACAAGTCTATGGCCACTATGTTTTTATAGCCCTGCTCATCCAGGAATTTCCCTACCAGTCCGGTACCGGCTCCGGCATCCAGTATCCTGGCATTTTTGGGCACATAGCGAGTAAAAAACTCAACAGCCCGCTGTGGTCCCAGCCAGCCGAAACCCTCATCGAGGTCAGTGTCATAGTCCTTTGCCCATTGGTTATATCTGCTCTCCAGTTCCTTATTATCGCGTGAATTATAAATCCACCGAACTTTTTCCTCTCTATCAATTGAGTCTCTTTCTATATTTGCCATATGATTTTTCCTCCTGTTTATTTTACCGTTGATACTTTCTGTTTGTCAGGATGGTTCATCTTAAATCCACGCTGTAGCAGATATTTCTCTAACAGTATTGAACTCAGTATTACCAGTGGTAGTGAGACAAGGAACCTGATGATTGTAAATTTAATACCAAGTAAGGAAGCCTCAAAGATAGCCATGGGAATTCGAGTGATGGCGGCTGAACTGAGATAGGTGAAGATTACCGATAAGCGTGCCCCTTTTTTATAGAGGCTATAGGAGACAGGGAAAGCAACATAAATCCCGCCAACCGTTGTACTGGAAAGCAGGATAGCTCCAAGGTAACCCCTGATGCCGGAATCTTCACCAAGATGTTTTTCCACCGTTTCCCTCTTTACCCAGACCTCAAAAAGGCCAATAAGGATAAAGGCGGGGGGCACGATGCGAAGCATAGTCAGCGCAAAACTGCTGAAATTCAGCCCGATTTGCTGACCCGGTTTGAACTCTATAAGAAAAGAGACTGCCAGGAAGATGGCATAAGCAACGAGTATGACGGTATTACGTTTGCTTAGCTTCATGGTAATTCTCCATATAATATACCCACTGCAACTGAAACAATTAGCGCGATGAGTAAGCCCAGTCCATTACGCATAATTGTTGCACTGGTACCTATATATGCTTTCTCAACGGGGTAGGTTACTACTCCTACCATCATAAGGGTAGTGGTGAAAGCAGCCAAAACCATGTACATTACCCCCCTGCTGAGCAGGACTCCGGCAAGCGGGAAAGCGATAAAGCCGGGCATAACGGTAATTGAACCTATTATCGAGGCGAAAAGCACGGCAAAGTACTTGTTTTCATTGCCCAGATAGTGAGCAATCATTTCATCCGAAACGAGGTAAAGGATTACAGAAACAATCAGCATCATTAGCAGGAATGGAGGCATTATTTTCAGTAGCCGTTTGAGAGCAATCCTGAGTGATTGGAGGGTCTTCCCACGGCTGGCAGCAAGTGATACTGCGGAAGCCAGCCCTGTAATTATCCATAACACATACATTTCATTCATTGGAATTTATCTTCCTGAACCATAAGTCGCTGGTGTCTTTGTTTACCATGATTATTTGAAAAATATTGTTTCTGAGAATATTCAAGCTGCTGTTTATCTGGTAATGACAGTGATTATTTTCCTGTCAGCTATTTTATACCTGTTCCAATTCCAGGATGCCCATGTTTGGGTTAATCATCAGGGCAGCCGCTTTTCTGGCGGTCTCTGTTGCCATCTCGCAGCAATGAATATGCATGCCCAGGTCGTCCTCCATCTGTTTCTGCCAGGGGATTTTATTATTCAGATCGGTTCCAATATGTGAGAAACGAATCTCACTGCAGGTCATAGTACCGTATTCACGCTCAAACCACTTGCATAACTTTCCTGCAGCTTCAAGCCCGGATTTTTCTTGCTCAATGGCTTTATCTGCCGGACCTTTAAGCATGGAGATATCACGTCCATATTTTATTCCAAGAGCGAGGCATGCCCCTGTAAGCAAGCCACAGGCTGATGTTCTGGTTCCTCCGACCCCTCCTGATAACAGCACAGAGGCCTTTGAAAGTATGTCGGCCTCAAGTCCGAATGCTTCCTGCAGGGCAACAAGCGTACACTGGGCACAGCCGTGATATTCGTCCAGTAACTCATAAGCTCTCTTGCCTGCCTTGTCCATGATTGCTGCGTTGTTGGAATTCTGCTCCTGGTTGGTCATTAACTACCTCCAATAAATTATTATAGTCCGTGCTTTTAAGCCCGGGTTTCGTATATGATAGTAATATCCCATGCGGATATTTGTCAAAATATACAGGATCGAAGGATTGCTAATAGACTATGGATTATTGACTGCTATATAATGATTAACCAGTAAGTTATAGCTTTGGGCAGATGAAAAGTTAAGTTATATCAGGCAGGGGAAACGCCAGTATTTTAATGTCCGTTATGGTGATTATAGTACTGATGAATTTTATAATATTGAACGATTAAGTCATATGCTCTGACATTAGAATAAATGCACAGGAGGATAAATGACAAAAAAGATAGAAGTAAGCCACACCGATTATTTGCAGTACACACTTAAATCCCTACAGAAAGATGGATTATTGCTGACCTCGACGGGGAAAGATGAGAGCATTAATGTAATGACCATCGGTTGGGGCACGATTGGCCCCATCTGGTCGATGCCAATGTTTCTGGTAATGGTTCGACCGTCAAGGTTAACCTATGATTTCATACAACAGACAGGGCAATTCACAGTGAACGTGCCCAATAAAGGGATGAGTAGTTCTGTGCTGTTCTGCGGGAAGAAATCCGGCAGGGATGTGGATAAATTTGCTAAATGTGATTTTACTGCCGTAGCTGGCAGGAACGTTGTTACTCCAATGATTGATGAATGTATACTGCACTACGAGTGCCAGGTTATCTATACCAACGATTTTGAAGCTGAGAGAATCCCTGAAGATGTGGCGGTACACTTTTACCCGCAGGGAGACTACAACAGGGTATTCTACGGGAAGATACTGTCGGTGTTTGCTGACGAAGGGTTGGCTTGAAGTTCCGGCAGAGAGAACATCTCCATTTTCGATTTCGACATTGAGCAGGGAGATATGGGTATCATCGATGGATTGAACAGGAATTATCGTATCGGACCTGACCCCGATAATTTTGAATTCGCCTTTTGAAGGAAAAACTTTTCTGAGCTGTCGGCACGATTGGGTGGTGTTTCAGACGAGGTGCTTCGCCACCTCTTTCTTGTTCAACTCAATGCCGAGCCCCGGTCTCTCGGGTATTTCAAGGTACCCTTTATTTATTGGAATGGGGCTGCTGATGAGGTCATCAATCCAGGGCACATCGCCCAGTTGATACTCCATGACCAGGAAGTTGGGAATACAGGCGCAGAGATGGACAGTTGCCATGGTGCATACGGGCCCTACCATGTTATGGGGAGCTGTCAGCATGAAATAGGTATCGGCCATAGCGGCTATCTTCTTCATCTCCAGCATACCGCCGGTGCGGGCGACGTCAGGCATAATTATTTCGGCAGCCTGTCGCTCGAACAGTTCACGAAACTCAAACCTGGAGCGCAGCATCTCGCCAGTGCAGACGGGGATATCGATGGATTGAGCAACCTTTGCCATCACAGAGAGGTTACTCTGCGGTACGGGGTCCTCGAACCAGAGCAGGTCGCTGGGAGCAAGCTTTTTTCCCAACGCCAGCGCCGTAGTGATGTCAAAAGCGCCATGGGCATCGATTGCCAGGTCTATCTCGGGACCGACCGTTTCCCTTACTGCCTCGACCATTTTCACCGTCTGGCGAAGCTCAGGGAGGGTAATTGCTCTTCCCAGTTCCTTGTTTACAGATTCAAGTGGCTCGTCCACGTCCATCTTAAGTGCTGTGAATCCCATGTCCACGGCTTCCTGGGCTTTTTCCATATATTCCCCCGGATTGTAATCTGCC
>JAUUZT010000040.1 GCA_030589825.1 Dehalococcoidia bacterium | reverse complement strand
GCTAATCTACCTCGGCTTCGCCCGCTTCCTCATTATTCCGGAAGTGAAAATGTCCGTGAGTTTGGTGGGAGGATTAATGCTCATCTGGATGGCAGTATATATTTTTAGAACCAAGCCCACCTTATTCAATGAACCTAAGAAATCATCACAGAATTGTGTTGTTGCCGGTTTAGCCACGACTGCTGCCACTCCATACTTTTTCCTGTGGTGGGCCACTGTTGGTTTGGCGCTCCTTGCAAATGCTCGTATTTTCGGAATTATGGGGATAGTCGCACTGGGAGTAACTCACTGGCTTATCGATCTTAGCTGGCTCTACTTTATTTCATGGCTAGTGTTCAAGTCAAAACATTTGTGGACAGAAAGAGTGCATCGCCTTGTGTTCGCCGGATGTGCGATTGTCCTGACAGGATTCGGAATTTGGTTTATATTCTCTGGCGTAAACCTTGCTCTTGCCTCTTGAATACATCTATAAAGTATACAGGTATAATAAAAGAGAGACCCTCGGCATTTTCAAAGAGCATCTATAGAGATATTGTTGACGAACTCATCCCGCAAACTTAGGTTCCGGCAAACCCTTCACATTAGTCTGGATGCGGAATAAATCTCCGGCGAATGGTGCCTGTTTTTCTTTATCTACGTTCCACCCGGTGGTCACATACAGTTCATCAAGGTTGTCGCCCCCAAAGATACAACTCAAAGTGAAGGGGGTTGGCATACGTATCTCCCTGTCCACCTTACCCGAAGGGTCATACCTGACTACCTTGTAATCCTTACACAACGCACACCAGATATATCCCTCTCTGTCTACGGTCAGTCCATCGGGGTCAATATCCTGCGAAAACTGTACGAAGTTCCTTCTATTTGAGATATCCCCGGATTCACTATGAAAATCGTAAGCATAGATAACGTGCTTCTTTGTATCATTATAGTACATTGTCTTATCATCAGGGCTCCAGCCAATTCCATTTGATAGTACTATACCTGTCTCCATTGTATGCACCGTTCCATCAGGATCGAGTCGATAGAGAGAGCCAGCGGCTTCGTTGCTTCCTTCAATCATAGTTCCGGCCCAGAAGCGCCCCTTCCTGTCCACCTTCCCATCATTAAATCGCGTCCGTTTGTTGTTCGCCTCCGGATCAACTATGAAATCAAGCTTGCCACTTTTTGTATCCCAGAAAGCAAATCCATCCCTGGTAGCCAAAATCAATCCGCCGGAAGCCCTGAAAGATAGCGCTCCAATAGGTATGCCAACGTTGAATATTTCATAAGTTCCTTTTGCAGGCCAATACCGATAGATTCTTCCAGGCCAGAGGTCAATCCAGTATAGAGCCTTTTCTTCCATGTTCCACTGTGGACTTTCTCCAAGGTTATTATTTAAGGTCAATATATGTTCTACTTCGTACATTATTCGCTCCTCTTCGCAAGATAATTATCTTTAGAATACCTGATAAGTAAACTTCTTTTTCCCAGTAATTGTTATGCTTATATAAGAAAGCTTATCTTATAGATTTATCCATAGAGTGGCAACCATCAATAACTCTTATTAAGCAATTGATCCCGCTTTCATGCTATGGCCATCTCTGTATTTAGCTGTAGATACTTTGATATAATTGACACGTAACGAGCCTAATAAATGGAGGTTTTTATGACAAATCCGGCACAGGAAGCGATTGACACTTTTCATAGATGGAATAATGCCTGGAATGCCCGCGATATTGAAACACAGATTGCCCAGATGCATTTCCCTACTTTACGACTAGCTGAAAACAGGTTTCAATGGTGGGAGACTGCTGATGACTTCCGGGCAGTGCAAGATGAAGTAACCAAGAAATTGAAAGAGGAGAAGTGGCACCATACCAGTACGCTATCGATTAAAGCAGTTCAGGCAAGTACGAATAAGGTCCACCTGGTTATACGACAATCACGTCAACACGCAGACGGTACTGAATATAACGGCTTCGACACCCTCTGGATTTTTACAAAAATCAATGGCCGTTGGGGAGTGCAATTCCGTTCGTCTTTCCTGACCAATACTGAGGTTAATGACTTGGGCGCGGCTTCACCACTACCTTAGAGTGAAGCCCTGAAATGAGACACAATTGGTTAGACCCCAACTAATAGCAGCAAGACTTATTTTAATAAATATTTTTGTTAAAATAATGCGAGTACCTATAGAACGACTATTCGAATAAAGCAATAAAAAACAAACAAATCTCAGGAGGTGAAGAGGATGCAATTATTTGATATTGAAGCTATGGCAGTACATCCGTATGAGGAAAGGGATAGAAATGTCTTTTATAAGGCTAAGGAATTTAAAACAAGAATCATTGAGCTTCCTGCCGGTGGAGAGATGCCAACTTGTGAAATGGCTTCTTATGTTATTTTCTATTTTATTGAGGGTGCAGCAGAAGTAATGGTTAACCAAGAAAAAGTAAGTATCAAAGAAGGACAGTGTCTTATTACTGAACCAGCAACATTATCGATGAGGACAAATGATGGCGTCAAGATAATGGGTATACAGGTGGTGAAAAATTGAAAACATTAATCATTTTTAATCGGCAACCATACGATAACACCGATGTAACCTGGAATGGGCTTCGTCTTGCAGATAAATTACTGGAAGCAGGACAAGAACTAAGAATATTTTTAACGAACGACTCTGTGGATATGGCAAGAGCTATCTGTAAGCCACCGGATGGAGCAGAATGGGTTGTAGAAAGTGATAAAGTCATAACTTTCTGATACTTTTAATTAGAACAAAGAGAGCTAACTTTTATGAGAATGCCAAATAAGAAGATAAATATAAATAAATTAAGGTGGTCCCTCTTCTGGGCATTGACAACTATTTTTATCATGTCAATACTTTTCATGTTCTGCCCAGCAGTGAGAAATACATTAAGGACAGAACCTGCCCTGCTGGCA
The DNA here is from genome assembly GCA_030589825.1 of Dehalococcoidia bacterium. Taxonomy (GTDB): domain Bacteria; phylum Chloroflexota; class Dehalococcoidia; order GIF9; family AB-539-J10; genus JAUUZT01. The sequence goes on along the minus strand of JAUUZT010000040.1, from coordinate 4,179 downwards.
TTGGGCATATTGCTGTTTGTACTGGGAGGAGCAGTAATCTACCTCACAATTAAAGAGAAACTAACTGGCTTAAAAAAGCTGTTCATGTTGCTAACAGGAGCTTCAGCAGCAGGAATAACGATCAGCGTTCTTCTGCACAATGCGATTTATGGGCTGTTTATTTACTGGTTCGGACCCGAGTTCTGGACCAGAATTGGCCTTCCTGATGAACCACTATTTTTCTTCCTTGGTCTTATCGTTTTTCCGATTACGTTACTGGTTGGTATTACCGGAACTATAGTGATTGCGATAAAGAATCAGCGGAAACATAACTTAACTAAGGGTACCTATCCACATGTAACCCCATATAGAGGCAATTAGCCCCTGGGCTATGCCACTATAGATAACTGATTATCCCCCACAATTTTATTTCAGGAATTTTCCTGCAAATATATAAAGTAATCCAGCAAAAGACTTAATAATTTACTCCTAAAGTATTGACAATTGTGTCAATGAGAGCTAATTTTATTGAATAGATTAAAAAGATTTAGTAATGACCTGGTGAAAAAAGCTTAACCATTATCTAAAGGAGCGGGTAGTGCCTATGATGTAATTGGATTTGCAACGATTCTATTGCTAGACCTAAGAAAGAGAAGCTAATAGAAATACGTGGCAAAACAAAAGATGATTCTTTGGAAAAATAAATCCAGAGACATCTAATGAATCATAGAAGGAGGAAATATGGCAAGAGGTTTTATGGGTAAAATCCTCAGAGTAGATTTAACTGCAAAGTCCGTTATCACCGAAGAAGTTGATGAAAAAATAGCCAGGAAATACCTGGGAGGAAAAGGCTATGGTGTTTACCTTCTCTATCAGTACATTAAAGAATATGCCATGAGGGGCATTTCCGTGAAAGATATGGACCCTCTGGGACCTGAAAATCCGCTGATATTTATGACCGGTCCAGGGACAGGGGTCCCAGGATTTCCATCGTCAGGGCGACATCATGTAATGGCTTTAAAATCACCTCTGACTGGCTCTATCGGTAGTGGCAACAGCGGGGGCACCTGGGGCGCGACCCTTAAGTTTGCCGGCTTTGATGGAGTCATATTCGAGGGTGCGTCTGATGTGCCTGTATATTTATCGATTGTAGATGGAAAAGCACAGCTAAGAGATGCCGGAGATTTGTGGGGGAAGAACACTTTCGATACTACCAGAATTCTAAAGAAGGCGGTCGGCCGAAAACGGGCCAGCGTGATGTGTATCAGCACCGCCGGAGAAAACCTGGTCCCCATGGCTATGATTATGAATGATGATCACAGGGCCCTAGGCAGAGCAGGTGTTGGAGCTATCATGGGCTCAAAGGGACTCAAGGCTGTCGTCGTTGCAGGTAAGGAAAAGGTCCCTTATGCCAAGATGGACGAATTTGTACCTGTCTCAAAGCGATGTCTGGAAGCCATAGAAAATAATCCTGTATCTGGAGAAGGATTGCCTGCATATGGGACAGCAGTGCTGGTTAATGTAATAAATACTGCCGGCTCACTTCCCTATAAAAACTGGCAGACTTCGGTGAATCCTGATGCCGAAAAAATAAGCGGCGAAGCACTGGCTGAAAAATATCTTGTTAAGAAAGGTTCCTGCTGGGGCTGTAACATAGCCTGTGGGAGAATCACTAGCGTTAAGTCAGGACCATATCAGATACTTGCAACAGAGGGACCAGAGTATGAGAGCCTCTGGGCACTGGGAAGCGCTACCGCAGTGAAGGACCTCGCTGCAATTACCAAGGCAAACCACTACTGTGATGAGTTTGGGATAGATCCGATTAGCGTCGGGTCTACCATTGCAGCAGCAATGGAACTAAACGAGAAGAAATGCATCCCTGAAGATGATCTGCAGGGATTGGATCTGACTTTCGGCAACGCTGCAGCGATGGTGGAAGCAGTATGGCGTATTGCCCATAAAACAGGCTTTGGAAAATACATGGCTGCTGGATCAAGAAAACTGTGTGAGTTCTACGGACACCCTGAACTATCCATGAGCGTTAAAGGGCTGGAAATGCCAGCCTATGATCCTCGGGGAATTAAAGGTATCGGCTTGAACTACGCTACATCAAACCGAGGTGGCTGCCATGTCACTGGTTATACTATTGCCCCTGAAATTGTCGGCATACCCGAGAAGCTAGACCCCCTGGCAACCGAGGGCAAAGCACAATGGGCTAAAGTGTTTCAGGATTTTACTTGCGTGGTTAATTCTACGGTCAACTGTCTGTTCACTACTTTTGCTTTAGGCGCTGGAGACTTTGCTGAATTGCTCTCGGCAGTTACCGGGTGGGACTATACTGATGCTGAAATACTAAAAATTGGCGAACGAATCTACAACTTGGAGAGGGTGGTCATGAACAGGTTGGGCATTGATGGTAAAGATGATACATTACCTCCCAGATTACTGAATGAGCCACTGCCTGAAGGACCTGCCAAGGGACAAGTAGCCGATCTTGATAAAATGCTAGGAGAATACTATAAGCTGCGAGGATGGGTTGATGGAGTCCCAACGGCGGCTAAGTTAAAAGAACTGGAGATTGAACTTTAGGACTGGTACACCATCTATTACCCACATGAAGGGCCGTTTCAGCATTTAACAAGATGGTAACAGTCGAGATTATATTGTTTGCCTCTCTACGTGATAGATATAGAGTAAGGAAAACAGTGGTTGAGTGCGATGGGACGACGCGTAACCTGATTGAGAGCGCTGCCAGGAGGCTCGGAAAGAGCTTCCTGGCAAGCGTTTATGACTCTGACAAAGATAAGGTGAGAGACGACCTGATTTTCGCAATTAACGGTAGAAATATCAAAGACTTAAAGGGAGAAATCGAACTAAAAAACGGCGATGTGGTTGCTATATTCCCACCTGTTGCCGGTGGTTAAGCTATTCCGCCATCATCTGCTGAATCTCGTCGCTTAGCTGCTGCAGATATGCCTGATATAAATTATTCTGGTAGCCTAAAGCTCGTTGAGATTCTTCAGTATCGTACCAGTCACACCAGCCTGGTTTATCCAGGAATTGCGCCTCTTCAATTGGTACACCAAGGAGATCAAAGTAATCCTTAACATAAGCTTTCCCCACAGTGCGCCAGGTTGAGCCTCCGGCGATGTTGAAGACCTTTCCTTTTGCTGCTTCATTACTAACTGCAGCACAAATCGCCACCACCACATCATCCCGGTGAACGAACTCAATCCGCTGATCAGCCATAAAAGGCCATATATCGGGAGGTGCCTGAACAGAAGGCACCGATATTCCTGAGATACGCAGTATAATCGCATTCGGATAACTTTCCTTGAGTGATTTTTCGGCAGCAATCTTGCTCTCTGCATATATGTCCAGTGCCTGCTGTGAATGGTCTACTGTAACAGGTAGTTTCTGGTTCATAGCGTCACCATAGGTACTTACTGATGAAGTAAATACCAGTGCTGCCCTGGGGTTAGATTGCCTCAGCGCATCTGCCAATCGTAACGAACCTTCCACGTTAACGGCAAAGGTCAGTTCCCTGTTTCGTTCACTGGATGGCGGCAGAAGAGCAGCCAGATGAACTACGTCACTTACTCCTGTTACCGCCTGCTGTACATCTGCCAATTTGGTGATATCCCCACGTAATATCTCTATCCCTTCTCTGCCTTCCAAGTCAGTATAATCCATGCTGGGAAGGTCAAACACTCGCACAGTATAATCCAACTGGCGAAGCTTTTGTACTACCAGTTTTCCTGCACTACCAGCACCCCCTGTTACAAGGACAGTCCCCATTATGTGATTATCACTCCCTCCATCTTGGCATGTTTAAGCAGTTTCTCCATGTTGCCACGAAATCTTGCTATAAGTTCAGAGAAACTTGAGAGGTCTCCCCCCTCAACTATTAATTGAAGTTCAATAACGTCTTTTTTACAGGTGTTAGTAGGAGGAATCGCCAGATTCGTTTTTAAAAAGAACTTTTTCTTCATATCCTCCAGAATATCCATTGCGCTTTGCAGCACCTCTTTCCCCTCAGCTTCCTGTGAGTCCAGGCCTGCTATAATCAGTTTGCAAGAGTCTATTATAGTCTCTGAATTCTCAATGCCTTTTGCTGTCATTTTTCTCCTTGATACTAATCCTTCATAAGCTATTTTTTATCATCAAAATGAGTATTTACCCGTTCCAGGTCAACCTTTT
>JAUUZT010000023.1 GCA_030589825.1 Dehalococcoidia bacterium | reverse complement strand
CAAGCAGAAAAGAAAAAATATACTGATATAGTATCTTAAGCGTAGGATTACAAAGGCTTTTTCTCGTGTTAATTGACCTGTTTATCCTAAAATTATTAAAAACAAGTCATAGCTCAGGAGTGTTATCATTTTAAAAGATTTAGTGATAAAAAACAGAAGTTACCGCAGATTCTACCAGGACTTCCCCATAAAAATGGACTTGCTTAGAGAACTCGTCAACCTGGCGCGGCTCTCCGCATGTGGAGGCAATTGGCAACCGTTGAAATACATCCTCTCCTGTGACCCCCAGAAGAATGCTGCTATTTTTCAACATCTATCCTGGGCTTCACATTACAAAGATTGGCAAGGTCCTGATGAAGGAGAAAGGCCCTCAGCACATATGATCATTTTAGGAGATACAGAAATTCGGCAGAAATTCCTCTGCGATCATGGAATCGCCGCACAAAGTATCCTGCTGGGTGCCACGGAGAAGGGACTTGGTGGTTGTATTCACATATCTGTACACAGAGAAGGGCTTCGTAAATCCCTTGAAATATCACCACGCTATGAAATCCTCTTTGTGTTAAGCTTAGGGAAGCCAAAAGAAAAGGTAGTCATAGAGGCCGTCGGAGATGACGGTGATATTAAATACTGGAGAGATAGTGAAATGGTACATCACCTGCCCAAGCGCAGCTTGGAGGAGATTATCTTAGAATAGCTATCTTGAGGGAGTAAAATTGAAAGAAAATAGTATTCATCCGTGGGAAGCAATTGTGCACATGGTCAAGGCACAAGGAGTTGAATTCGTATTTGGTATAGGCGACAGCCCTCTGCAACTATATGCGGAACAAGTACCTGGGATAACGCCGATAAATCTGAGATACGAAGGGTCCGCCCCTTTTATGGCTATGGCTTACTCACGCTTGAGAGGGATGCCTGGCGTATGTAGCGCCAGCACAGGCCCAGGGGTGGCAAACCTGGTTCCCGGAGTTTCAGAGGCCTACTCCGCCTGTTCACCGCTGGTAATGATATGTCCTGCCATCAGTCAGAAGACAGAAGGAATGGGAGAGTTCCAGGAAAATGACCAACTGGGAATGATGAAACCAATAACTAAATGGTGCGCCAGAATTCCCTATGCGGAACGGATTCCATGGTTTATATATCGTGCGTTTTCTATTGCAATGAACGGGCAGCCAGGACCCGTTTTTCTTGAACTCCCCCATGATATCGGTGGAAACATCACCCATGGTTTAAACATAGTTATTGAAGAACCCGAGTATACACGAGCAAAGAGAATTCGCACGGCAGGCGACCCGAAACTTATTTGCAAAGCAGTAGAACTTTTATTAAAGACAGAGCAAACAGTGGTTATAGCAGGCAATGGAGTGATGCTTTCTCATGCTTCAGAGGAATTTAAAGAATTTGTTGAGTTGCTGGGGACGCCTTTTATGACCACGCCAGGAGGAAGAGGAATATTGTCTGAGGACCACCCTTTAGCTCTCGGCGTAAGTGGCTTATATAGAACTAAAGTTGCGAAGAAAGTCTATTCCAGTGCCACCCTTGTTATAACAATTGGTACCAGAAATGAGAGTTTCCAGACCCATGGATGGAAGGATTTCCCGGAAGGAGCCCAGCATATCCAGATTGATATCAGTCCTTTTGAAATCGGTAGAAACTGGATGCCTGATATCGCTATAGTTGGTGACGCAAGAATTGTCCTGCGCCAGCTAATTGATATTTTAAAGAAGAAAGTGGAATGGGGCGATGATTTCACAGAGATGCCACGGGTAAAGGAATTGATGAGCGCTAAGGAAGAGTTTGAGAAAGAGGTAGAAATTGAATGTATAAGAGAGGTCACTCCAATCCCTGCTAAAAGCATATTACATGCGTTGAATAACGTATTTGGGAAAAATACAATCCTTGTAAATGAAAATGGCTCTCAGGACACCTGGTCCTATTGTTTTCCATATTACAAAATTCAAGAGGGGTCAGAGTGTATACCGGTAGCCGAACAAACATGTATGGGTATGGGCGTAGTCGGAGCAGTTGCTGCTAAATTAACCATGCCAGAGAAAAAAGTGGTATGTGTCACCGGTGATGGAGCCTTTCAGATGTATATGAAAGAGTTGCCCACGGCAGCACAGTATAAGGCGGGTTGCACCTGGGTGGTATTAAACAACTCCGCCTTTGGATGGCCAAAACACCTCCAAATGGAGGCACTCGGATGGAATACCAGCACGTTCCAGGTACAGCCCGATTTTGTAAAGTGGGCAGAGGCCTGTAGCTGCCGTGGAATTAAAATAGAGAAACCATCAGAGATAAAACCAGCACTGAGAGAGGCTCTCAGGGTTAACAAGGAAGGAATCCCTATGGTACTGGATTTTTCCACGGGAATTGACATGTCTCATTTTGAGAACGCAAAGTGATAACGCTTCTTGTAACATAGGAATTACCCTTGATATTATGAAACATAAAATATGGTATTCTAAACGGCGAATGGAATTCCTGACTGGAGGGTAAACATGACAACCATTTTTTCTTATTATGGTATTTCTTTTTTCCAGATTGAGGCACAGGGTAAAAAAATACTTATAGACCCATGTATAACTTCCAACCGCCTCTGTCCTGTCAAGGTGGAAGATATTACTGAGGCAGACATCATTCTGGTCACTCACGGAGCCCCTGACCACATGGGCAATGCTATTGAGATTCAAAAACGCAGTAATGCCATATTGATATCCGACCCTGCAGTAATAACTCACGCTATCAGCTCCGGGGTAAAGGAAGAGAGGACCATAAAGTTATTATGGGGAGACCTTATAGAGGTTGAAGGTATCCAGGTACTGGGTGTTGAATGCCGGCATATATCCTTCTTCCAATCAGAGGGAAGATACCTCTCAGGAATGCCGCTCAGTTTTATTCTCTATCCCGAAGAAGGAACGGGTATCTATAATATAGGAGACTCTGCACTGTTCAGTGACATGAAGCTCATTGGTGAGCTTTATAAGCCAAATATTGCCCTTGTCCCTATAGGGGGGAAACCTGAACTGACGGGGGGGTGGGCTCACATGAGACCCCGCGAAGCCGCCCTTTCTGTCAAATGGACAGCTCCGGAGATCGTTATACCGGTACACTACGATCCGGCTACCGATGAATCAAGCCAGTTTAAAAATGAAGTAAGCAAGCTCTCTTCAGACGCCAGAGTCGTGGCTTTACAGCCAGGAGAAACCTTCTCTTTCACTCCACATAAATAGAAATGAAGTCAAAATGGTATCAACATTTCTTCTATGGCGTTGTTTTAGATTACTGGCGTAAACTCAATCCGCCGGAACAGACACGGCAAGAAGCAGATTTCTTGGCAGACATTTTCCCCCTGAGTAAAAAACCACATTTACTCGATATACCATGTGGCAACGGACGTCATTCGCTAGAGTTGGCCTCCAGAGGCTACAGTATAGTAGGCATAGACCAATCTACGGATTTCATCAGGGAGGCACGGAAACAAACTGAGAATACTTCCCTGTCTGTGGAATGGGTAACAGGTGATATGCAGCGCATCTCCTGGGAAGGAATCTTTGATGGTGCTTTCTGTTTTGGAAATAGCTTCGGATACCTTAGACATGAAGATACTGCTGCTTTCCTGGCAGCCCTTTCACGTGCAATTAAGCCCGGAGGCTATTTCGTCCTGGATACCAGCATGGTCGCCGAATCAATACTGTTCAACCTGGAAGAACACGACTGGGAACAGGCAGACGATGTATATCTGCTCATGGAGCATCATTATGATAGCGAAAAAAGTTGCCTACAGACAGAATATCTATTTATTCAGGATGGGAAGTTTGACACCCGCTCTTCCTGGCACCTTATATATACAGTAGCGGAAATCAGGCGTCTGCTGGAGCAAGTCGGCCTATCCACTACTGCCCTGTACGGGTCACTGAACAAAGAACCATTTGAATTAGGCTCTTCCCATCTTCTACTGGTAGCAAAGAAATCCGGTCAGCTTCTTTAAAGAAACTAACTCAACAGAGTTGTCCTCTCCTTGATAACGACGAATGTAGATTTCAAGACAGCGCACAGGACATTTGTATTCACGACCAGTCTTTATTATTACGTTTAAGTTAAGTCTACTCTACTCTTACTTGCTGGGTGACTTAGTTTCTGTAACGCAATACAGTCTCTGCTCTTCCCTTGCTGCCTTCATACACAAATTACAGGAAATACAGGTAGCCTTACGCATGTCCCCTGCCTGCCAGCGATTAACCAATCCTGGCTCCCTGATAAGAGGACGAGACAACGAGATGTAATCGGCTACATCCTCAATTATTAATTTCTCGGCTACTGAATAAGAACGGATACCACCCACCAGCATCAGAGGAACTGCGATTTGCTGCTTGTAGCGCTGTGCCCCCTGGCGATAATATACCTCTTCTTCTTCGTTATTAATCTGCCCCCCCCTAACTGGGCTATTTTTGCCCGAATACCTTGTCCCTCCACTGAGTTCTATGGCCGCAATCCCTGCCTCTTCGAGCATTGCAGAGATATTTAACATTTCATCAATACTGAAACCACCATCGACAAAATCCTCTGAATTCATCTTTATCATTATCGGATAATCATCACCTGCCTCCGCCTTAATTTTCTGCATCGCCTCGAGGACAATTCGTGCTCTGTTCTCAACTACTCCCCCATAATCATCCTCTCTCTTGTTATAAAAAGGAGAGAGGAATTGACTCATCAGATAACCATGGGCCGCATGTAGTTGAACTCCATCAAAACCTGCTTCCCTGGCCCGAATGGCTGCATGCCCGAACTCTGCAACAACACGATTGATATCCTCTATAGTCATCGCCCGGCAGAAAGGGCCCTTCTCGTTCTCCATCACCGATGGCCCTAAAGGTTCCTGCCCTGTCAGCGCAGCACTGGCGTGACAGCCAGCGTGTGCCAGTTGTAAAATTATTTTGCCTTCTGCACTATGAATAGCCTCAGTCATACGGGAAAGCCCATCAACATAACGATCGTTACTCACACTCAGTTGTCCCGGCCCTGCTTGTCCATCACGATTGATATATGCATGACCTGTGATAATCAACCCCACACCTCCACGAACAAGCTCTAGCAGTAAAGCATCTATCTCTTTAGTAGAGAACCCTTCCCTGTCTGCCATTCCATTCCACGTAGCTGAACGCACAAAGCGATTTTTCAGTACCAGGTTACCGATATTAGTCCTGTCATAAAGTCCCTTCATTGTCAGTCCTCCAAATGTTAGAATCTCGTATAATACCAGATTATACTGCAACCAGGCATGCAGTAAATTTTACCCGGCAGGTAAGTTAAACTGTCGAATGCCAACTTGGCAAGTAACTAATGCCTTCTGATTAAGGCAGGCTATCGGCGTAACTCAGCCGCATTATCCTGAGGAATATAACCAAGTTCCCTCTCTGCATTAGAGATATCCCAAAACCTGCCGGTGTTGTTAGATACCCCATAATATATGCCAAATTTGACATCTGCTTCTATCGCTTTTTGGACCAACTGGATTAAATCGCGGTGACTTAGCCATGTTTTCATATGACGCTCTTCCCTGGTAGGGTCATCATGCTCTCTGACCGTTCCTATCCTGAGACATATTGACTCAATATCATATAAATCATAGAACTGCCTGGCTACTGCCTCCCCATATACCTTAGCGGAACCATAATCTCCATCCGGCCTTATGGCATCTTTTACAGTTATCATATTAGGATGGTCCTGATTATGAAGTGCTGGAGGGGTGCCCTCGTAGCACCCTGTTGCATGATTGGAACTGGCAAAAACAACCCTGGGAATTGAAAACCTCTTCGCCATCTCATAAATATTTCTCAGCCCGATGATATTGTTTTTCAGTATCGACTCCCACGGCGCATCATCATGCGGATTCCCCGCCAGGTGAATTAACACCTCTATCTTCCCCATACGATTGAAAACACTTTCCAGATTTTTCAAGTCAGCTATGTCAGCCTGGAAATAATTATCTATATCCAGTTTCCGTCTGCCAAGACCAAGAATATTATATTTGGAAGCAAGTGCTCTTTTTAATATGGCGCCAATTATACCTTCCGACCCGGTAATAAGTGCAGTCTGTTTCATCTGTGTTAAAATTCCTTCTCTGGATTTTCTCAAGCACGTTGCCTGTAAGCCTATATTCGTACCTTTGTTTTGTCAATTATTTGTGATAAAAGGATAATATACCTTATAATCATATTTTAAATAGTTCCAGTGAAAAAACAAACTATAATTATATTAATTAGCCTGATAAGTATTCTAGTCCTGCTTTTACCTGCCGGCTGTGAACGAAATTACAATCCGTCGTTAGGGGATACGCAGCATTTCGAGCCAATTATCATATCTGGAGAAGGGGAAGCCAAATCCGACCCATTCCAGATTCCCAATAGACAATGGGTAATCGACTGGTCCTACACATCTGACACCCCTGATATAGCAATCTTCAACGTCTTTATCTATCTTAACCGGCAGATACAGTATTATGTTGCAGAAATCAAGCCAACGACGGAAACAAGCGGCTCGCAGGAAATACATTTCGGGCCAGGTGAATATTTCATTGAAATATATCCGTATCATATTAACAACTGGGAATTGATTATCAAGCCCGAATAAGTAAGCTTATACTGGTTACTGATAACCGAAAATAAACAGGGTTTAAGTTAAAGGAGGAATATACAGATGTCAGATCATTCTCTATTATCACAGGCAGTAATTGAAGGCAAAGGGGACCAAACAGCAGAATTAGCCACCGCTATGCTTAATTCGGGAACCAAGCCCCAAGACATTATCTCGCAGATACTACAACCGTCAATGAACACAGTAGGAGAGAAATTTTCAAGCGGAGAGTTTTTTCTTCCGGACATGCTATTGGCAGCAAGAGCGATGAACAACGCCCTGGCAATACTGAAGCCGCTACTTGACTCTTCAGGGATGCCAACGCTGGGGAAGGTAGTTATTGGTACTGTTAAGGGAGACATTCATGACATAGGTAAAAATATCGTAGCTACATTCGTGAGAGGAGTGGGCTTTGAGGTAATCGATCTTGGTGAGGATATTACTGATGAAAAGTTTATCGAAGCTGTAAAAGAGAACAATGCTGACATCCTGGGTCTTTGCGCAATGCTTACCACAACCATGCCCTCTATAGGCTCCGTAATAAAAGCACTGGAGACTGCTGGTATACGGTCAAAGGTTAAAGTAATAGTAGGAGGGGCTCCGGTAACAAAAGATTATGCGGTTCATATCGGAGCGGATGCTTATGCCCACGATGGAGGTGAGGCAGCGAGGGTCTGCAAAGAGCTATTGACAGCGAAGGAAGCAGGCTAATGTCCCTAACACAGAGACAACTACTCCTAGCAGCGGCGCATGGTGAGAAACTAGACAAACTGCCTTTTGGCGCACGAATTGACCTATGGTACAACTACAACAAAGCTCATGACACCCTGCCTGAGAAATATAAGGGCTGGGAGCAAACAGCCATAATCCGTGACCAGGGAGCTGGTGCTCAGTCACGCTTTCATACAGTGGTGAAGGACAAGTATGAAGGCCTGGAGGTAATAGAAAAGAATAATCCACCATACGTTGAGACTGAATATATTACTCCTATCGGCTCAGTATCAAGGAGGACACTTTTCACCACTGCAGAGGGCCCCTGGATTGGCTACGATACCGAAAAAATGTTCAAGAGCGAAAAGGACTATCCCATAATAGAGTACATCCTGCAACATACTACCCCAGTACTCGACCCTGGCTTTGACAAGGCACGGAGTGCAGTGGGAGAGGATGGTATCATGATGACAGGAGCAGGACGAGCTTCTCCTGCACAGCGCATCATGCGGGACCTGATGGGTTTTGACAAGTTTTTCTATGAACTAGCCGACCATCCCACAAAAGTTGAAAGCCTGTTCGAGGTTATGAAGGACATGGTAAGGCGGCAACATAAGGTGGCGATAGAATCCGACCTGGAAATATACTATATTGGCAGCAATTGGAGTGATGATGTACACACCCCTGTTTTCAAGAAGTTCTTTATCCCTTGGTTCCAGGAAATAAGTGAATTCCTTCATTCTCATGGCAAATTGGCCATGGCTCACGCAGATGGAGAGAATAGACGGTTACTACCCTTTTTTAAGGATACTGGCATAGATATATGGGAAGCATGGACTCCTATCCCTATGACTTCGGTCACTAACAAAGAACTCAGAGAGGCAGTAGGAGAGAAAGGAGTAATCTGGGGCGGAATTCCTTCTATCTTATTTGAACCCACATACAGCGACGAGCAGTTTGACCAGTATATTATTGACATGTTTAAAGAGATTGCACCTGGCTACAACTTCATAATTGGAATGGGAGATAACCTTCCTTTCGACGGAGATATAGAACGTTTAGGCAGAATTGTTGAGCTAATCGATGAACACGGTAAATTTCCCATCTCTGTTTAAAATAAGTGGCATATAGCAATACAGGCGATAGCTCAGTTGGCTATCGCCTGTAATTTTCACTAAATACCCATCCTCTCTTTGCATCCATAGAGTTAGAACGGAATCCTTCTGTAATCATCCCTTAAGCTCTGTATACTTGCGGTAATTCCCCCTGACCAATTCGGCGGGGTACTTGGCCTTATTTTTCTCTATCTTCTCCACTATAGCCTTTGATAGCTCTATATCCAGGGTATTGGCCATATTCAGGCAGAGTATCATTACGTCAGCCAGTTCCTCTTTTATCCGCAATAGCTTATCCTCGTCACTCGATATTTTTTCCACTTCTTCCTGCCCCCTCCACTGAAATATCTCCATCAATTCCGCTGCCTCTATAGCAATCGATATAGCCAGGTCCTTTGGGTTATGATACTTGTTCCAATCCCGTTCATCGACGAAATCCTGTGCCAACTGCCTTAGCTTGGAGATATTAGTCTTATTATCGAAATTTTCCGTTAAATTACTCATAACATGTTGCTCCTACCCAATTAATAACTGCCTTGCCTAACAAGAAAT
>JAUUZT010000094.1 GCA_030589825.1 Dehalococcoidia bacterium | reverse complement strand
ATGGATCAGGTACTTGTCGCTATCCCAGGCATAAAAACTGCCCTGGGCAGCGCCGGAACCTTCCAGCAATCCTCCGGAAGCCGGATATTGGATCAGATGCAGGTTGCGATTCGTTGCCGGATTGTTTCTGTCTGCCAACTGCAGCCGCACAAAATGACCCCAATGCAAAGAATAATCATTGACAGGAAGCTCAATCGCTTCTCCACGGTCGTAAAGACGATCCAGGTCATAGAGGTATTCCGTATCATCAACAAAGTCATAGATCTTTACCCTGTTAACTGAATAATCTGCTGTTACAGTCAGACGGTCGCCTGCTTCAAGGATCAGATGCGCCTGTGCTGTCCAGCTACTAAAAGAACTGCCACCTCCGGTAGCATAGCCGCTGCGGCCGCCGGCTTCCACCAGGCCAAAGCCGTAACCGCTTAAGGCCAGCTCCGGCCCCTCAATGCCCGCTGCATCCGGATAAAAACCCTCATTAAAGGGATCGTGATAGCAAAAACGATATCTTGCCGTCTGGTTTTGATCTATAAGCGTAAATTGATAGGTAAAGGTAAGCGTCTCCTCACCCTCGGGAGTGACCTCCTGGCCGGCAACTTTCTGCCACTGGCCGTTTGTGAAGACTTCCAAAAATACTGTCACTGGATCACCTTCTGCATCGCTTACCTTAACCTGATAGGTGTAGTCCTCGTTCCAGTTACCTGGGCCGGAAAGCAGGACAGCCTCTGATAGGGCAGGGGAGGCATTCATTGTTGATGCCGCCAGGCTGAGCTTTGCCATGTGGAATGACCGGGCGGTACCCTGATTGAGTAGCTGGACATGAATCAGGTGGCCTTCATGTCCATTTAGAAAACGAGTGATATCCTGGACCCTGTAAGCGCTGTAGAGATTATCCAGATAAATCTCTTCCTCTTCCTGTGTGGCATAATCGTAGACCAGGACAGTATCAAAAACTTCTGTCGCTGCCACCAGCACACGGTTACCATCCTGATACAAAAGGTATTTCTCACCGCTGTACCAACTGCCGAAAGAACCGTTCTGGTAATAATAACCCGGATGGCCTCCTTCCACCAGACCACCGCCGCTGTTTTGTTTTACCATATGAAAGTTGCGGGCAGTGGCGCCTGAAAGAACCTGTACGTGAAGCATCCTGTTGGAAAGATCTGATAGTGGCCGCTCTTCAATGGTAATTTCTGCTACAACTGCATCATGGTCTCCTGATTCCTCAAAGTGCACCACGATTTCGCTGTCTGCATACAGGCCGGCAGGCAGCTCATAACGGTGTACCACAGGAGAGCCGGTGACCATGGTGTTGCCTGCGATCAGTTCCCCGTCCACAGTGATCGTCTGCACACGGCCGGCGCTATCCCCTTCAAAATAAGTAACCGTTAGATCATAGGCACTGTCAGCATAAAGACCGGTGTATGTGAAAATAACCGCATCATTGTCTCGGACAACGCTTGTTTCAGGCTCTGTACCCCAGTCTGTGAAATCCGTTCCCTGGGTCAAATGCGGCTCCGTCCCCGGATTACCGGCATTGTCGTAAAAACGCTCTATCCTCGTCAGACACGCAATCTCACTGCCGCTGTAACTCCTTTCAAGGTCAAACACGCGCCACTCACCTGTCGTGTAGTCATGGGCCTGAAAACGATCAAACGCGCTGTCTGAAGAGACATAGAGATCATCTCCGCTCATCACGAACGTATACAGGCTGGTATTGAAAGAATAAAACGAGCTGCCGTAACCCGAACCAACACCCTCTACCAAACCACCGTGAGCTGTTTCTTTTAAAAGATGAAAGTTTCTGCTGGTCGTTCCCTGATACGCCTCCAGCCGGATGAATCGGCCCTGGTAGTCCGCAAGATAAACGCCGATTTCTGTCATCACACCTGTGTTGATTACCTCGGGAAGGGCAATCTCTTGTTCCTGGCCGATCTCATAATTATAGACCTTGAGGCTTTCCACGGGCTGGTCAGGCACTATATACAACCTGTCCCCTTCCTGAATAAAAGTATAGTGTGTGGGACTCCAGCTTAAAAACGAACTGCTGTTCCCAAGACCTTCGCCTTCAACAAACCCCCCTTTAAAAGTCTTCTTGATAAGATGAAAGCTCTTTTGTGTGGAACCATTAAAGGCATAGATGCGAATGAGATGCCCTTCATGCAGAGAAAGAAGATCCTCAGGAATCTTTGCAACCTCTCCCATGCTTACATCCAGGACATAGGTGTATGTTTCATCATCGCTGTAATCATATATCTCAAGATGCCCGATACCGTCCGGACAGGCCAGATAGAGCCGCTCTCCGGCACGCAGTACCGTATAATGAGTAGTAGACCAATTGGAGAAACTGCTGCCGGCACCGCCATATCCGTTTTCCACCATCCCCAGGATTGGAGAATCCATATTAATGTCAGGACCTTGAGCACCATTTATATCAGGATAATAGCCGTGATGGAGCCCATCGCTGAAATGAAAGCGGTACCAAAGTGTCTGACCGCAATCCAAAGGACTGAAACTTTGCTCCCAGCTCAGGGTCTCAAGACTGCCGGATGTGCTCTGGCGGGTCCCGTAAACCTCCCAGTGTTCGCGGCTATAGACCTCCAGGGATACTGTAACGCTGTTGTTGTCCGCATCGCTTACATCCAGGGCAAAGGTGAAGGGTTCATCCCAGCGGCCTGCCTCCGGCATTACTTCTTCATTGCTTAAGTCCGGAGCATGCTCCTCCGGCACAGGTTCATTGCCTGATATTCTGGTCAGATGAAAACTGCGCTGTGTGCTCATATAGTAGATCCGAAGATAGAGATACTTCCCCTCGAAGCCGGAAAGATATGATGTGAGGTCCACTGTAGTATATGCCCCAAAGACGTTTCCGCCCAAAAGGATCGTTTCCCACTGACCCGTGACCGTGTTGTATGCCTGAATACGGTCCACCGTGTCGGTAGGCGTAAAGAGAAATCGGTCGCCAGGGCTGTACTGGGTACGGTACTCGCTTGCCCAGCTTGCAAAGCTCCCTGAACTGCTCCCGCCTTCTACCAGAGCTCCACTCAGGCTCTCCTTGACCAGGTGAAAATTGCGAACCGTGCTGCCTAATGTCACATCCACACGGATCAGATGACCTGCATAGCCGGCAAGCTCACTACTTATCTCTGCTGCCTCTCCCCGTCCATAGGTGGATCCAAGGTTGTGGTAGTACTCAGTGCCGTCTACGTAGTCATAGACCTTGATAGAATCAAATGAATTGTCTGCGGCTGCAAAAAATCGGTCACCATAAAATACTGTAGTGTAAAGCTGTGTACTCCAGGAGTAAAAAGGACTCGCTCCGCCGGCATCAGCACACTCAACCATCCCACCCTGGGTGTTTTTCTTTAACAACCGGAAATTACGCGCACCTGTCCCTTGTAACGCACGGATCTTGATCAGCCCTCCAATATAGTCCTCTATAAACGGGGTGATCTCCAATTGCTCATAAGAAGGTTGAAGATGCCCGAGAAAAATAGTGTGAGTTTCATCTGTTCGATAATCCAGTACTTCAATCCGGTCGATCACATTGCTTGCAGTCAGATATAACCGGTCTCCTTGTCTCAGGATCGTAAAGAGATCAGTCCCGCTCCACGGCCCAAAGGGGCTGCCATTGGCAGAACTGCTTCCAGCACCTTCGATCCAGCCTCCCTGGGTGTTTTCCTTTACCATACGGAAGTTGCGGTTCGTGCCTCCGTCCCGAAGCACAATCTGAATCCGGTGGCCATGATGATCGGCAAAACCATATTCCGTGATCTCCACTTCATGATAGGCAGGAGCACTTGTTACCATGGGATAGTAGAACCATTCTCCTTTTGTATAGTCGTAGATCCCAACTTCACTCACTGACTCAGTCGCCATAACCCGGATCCGGTCTCCTGGCTGCACGACGGTTAATGCATAACTATACCATGAAGCAAAAGCACGCGGCCCTTCAGAAATCCCGGGTCTCCAATTACCCTCTGTCAGCGCGGGACCTGGAAAACCATCTACATCAGGATAAAGCCCGCTGTGGGTCCCATCGTTGTAGTAAAAACGATACCGGGTGGTCAGGCCTATGTCGGTAACACTAAACCGGTGCTCCCAGCTCAAAGCGCCGCTTCCAACAACCTCGGCAGTGTCCACGGTTTGCCAGGTGGAAAGACCCTTTACCTGGAGGCTAACTTGCACCCTGTCACCATCAGCATCGCTCACATTCAGACCATAGGTGAAAATATCCTGCCAACTCCCGTTTGCAGGGTCCATGCTCTGTTCACTCAACACCGGCGCTACTTTATCCCCAATGCCTCCCGTACTGTTTCCCTTTAACAGATGGCTATGACGCAGGGTCTCGCCGTCATAGAACTGAAGCTGCACAAAATGACCTGCATGATCCGCAAGATAAGGCGTAAAATCAAAAACCGTGTATGCTTCCACGCCCCCCAGCAGGATGTACTCAAACCATGATGACTCATAAAAATCATAGACCTTTATCCGGTCCACATGGCCGTTAAATGCTGCCAGTAAACTATCACCCGGTAATAACAATGTGTACTTGTCTGCACTGAAACTGCCAAAAGAGGAGGATGCGTCGTT
>JAUUZT010000097.1 GCA_030589825.1 Dehalococcoidia bacterium | reverse complement strand
CACACGTTCCCTGTCAGCGCGGTCAGCCGTGATAATGGCCGCCTGTTGTGAATTTCTGGGGGCAGCCACAGGTACTGCAGTAGCTATAACTATTGGGAAAGGGATAATAGACTCGGAATTTCTTAATATGAGCATTGTAATGGCTGGTGCAGGGGCTATAGTTATATGGGCTGTACTGGCTACTTATTATGGAATGCCTATAAGTTTGACACATGGGCTGGTAGCTGGTTTGGTTGGTGCCGGTATAGCTAGTGGCGGAAAAAGTATTATTATATGGACAGTACTGGCTAAGGTTGTTTCCTCCGTTGGAATTGCTCCACTTCTTGGTTTTACAGGAGGTTTCCTGGGGATGGTGGCAATAATGTGGATATTCAGGAACTCCGCTCCTGAAAAAATGAGGATACCTTTCAGGAATTTGCAGATTATTTCATCTGCACTACTCGCATATAGTCATGGTAAGAATGATGGGCAGATGCCAATAGGGCTTATTACCATGGCACTGATGGTCTATAATGGCAGCGGGCAATTTAATATACCTTTTTGGGCTGTCATCGTCTCTGCTGCTGCAATCAGTGTGGGGACAGCTGTTGGTGGGTGGAGAGTTATCGGAACAATGGGGTTGAAGATGACCAGGCTACAGCCTGTTCAGGGATTCGTAGCAAATGCGGCGGCGGCTTCTGTTATTGAAGCCGACTCTCATTATGGCATCCCGGTGAGTACCACTCATTGTGCAAGCACTGCAATTATGGGCGTAGGTGCTACCAGGCGTTTCTCTGCGGTAAGGTGGGGAATAGCCAGGAAAATTGTAATGACCTGGGTTGTCACCTTCCCAGCCTGTGCTATTCTTGGTTGGTTTATTGCTACTGTCCTGAAGTTCATTTCATGACGCAGCAGTTAAACAAACTCCTCTGCTATTGTCATTGAGTAGAGTCTTTATTCCATCCTTATTTCTGAAATAAAGAAAGTCACCCATCTGCTTTCTTTAGAAAAGAGAGCGGATGGGTGACAATAAATACGTTCTTAGTTTACAGACTGGGCAAACCTTTCCCAAGGTCAGTCAACGACTGTATCTTATTCTGTATCTCCTGTATCTGAATTTTGTTATCAGTTGCGTACTGTAGTGCTTTTTGATAGAACATCTCTATTTTGGGTACTGAGGACAACTGGGACAGGACAAGGGTGACATCAATGAAATGTTTCTCCCCAGGGAAATCACCGCCCCTGATTAAGGCATTGGGAGCGATTTCTTTAAGGTACTCGCTGATGCTCTTAACCATATCCATGTTCATCTCTTTAGGAGGCCCAGATATAGCGTAAATAATTTTACTGGAGTCTTTGGGGTCGCAATTAATAGAAAGGTCGCTTATTGAAGCATCAAGTGCCTGTGAACCCCTGAAACTCTCTACAGCCTTCTCCCTGAAATGTTTCTTTTTTATCTCCCATGGAAAGCGCAAGGCAGGAAGTTCGGTTCTACCGAGTCCGAGGGCTGTCCATCCTTCTATTGTGGCTATCAGGTCTCCGGCGTCAATGGTTCTTGCTCCAACGTGTTTGTGTTTGGTCACCTCACCAGCACATAGAAGGTCATAGAAGGGCATGGCGATTGACCTGTTAATTTTTTCTATATTGTTAATCAGGCTGGCATCTTTTCTAACATAGCGTTGATTATCTGCCAGGAATACGGCGTCTACCACATCGTAGATAGATTTCAGGCAGGTAGCCGTGTTAAACACGCTCCTGGCCTCGCTGTTAATCTCATGTTCAAATGGCAGGACAACAAGGGCATAAATCGGCTTGGAGAGGTAGCGTTCCTTAATCATTTGAGCCAGAATCGGGATTGCTCCTGAACCAGTACCGCCGGCGGTTCCAGCGATTAGCAGGAAGGCATGGCTTTCATATATGCCGGACTCTGCTTTCATTGCATCAATCAGTTTATCCCCATCTTCCCTGGCAAGTTCTGCTCCCAATTCGTTTATCTTACCCACCCCATGTCCCAGTGTCTGGCGTAAACCAATAATAATGCGATGCAGGTAGTCTTTCTTGATATACCTCAGCCCTGTCAGGTCTGCCTGGTCTGTGTTTACGGCGAAGACATTTGGAGCCAGGCGTGTTTTTCGCTCAACCTGTGCTTTGCGGTCAAGTCTGGCAAATTGATCAGCAATTCGTGAACCGCATTGTCCTAACCCGATGACCGTTAATTTCATTTCATGCCTCCTGTGTTTTAATTTGGTCAGTACCTTTGTAGCAGTTGTAATCAGTCATAAATGTCTTTGCCTCGTCTTATCAGTACGAAGGTCAGGAAGGAGAGAAGGACCACAGTCAGAACAATAATGGTGATGAAAGACCATAAAGGTAACAGGCCGGATTTGAAAGAGGAGGTAGCACTCCAGCCGCTATCATTCATGGCTCCATCAATGGCTTTTACTCTCCAGTAGTAGCTGCCATAGCTTAGCGCATTCACATCTGCCAGTGTATAACTGGTTTCGGTTATTCCTGACTTGGATATCAACACTGGCGTGAATTCGGGGTTTTCTGCTAACTGTAGCTCATAGCTGACACCGCTTGGGTCTGTTACCTCGGCCCATTCGAATTCAGGGGTTACTTTCTTAACATAGCTCAGGCGGGTGTCATCCTCCGGAGCCTTTAATGCAGGAACAGCAGGGGCCGTTGACTCCATAGTGAAGGTGAAGTTTTTTGAGGTAGAGCCATAGCTAATAACCACTGTATGGGCTGCCTGGTGTGTGCTCTGGGTGTGCGTAGCAGGAAAGCTGATAGCGGGTAGATTTCCATTAGCATCGGTAGTGCCACTTTTTGCGGTGATGCCGTCATATTTCACAGTGACAGCGGTGCTTACAGGAAGTCCCGTACCGCTAATGCTTATTTCGGTACCAATTATTCCCTCAGTGGGAGTCATTGATAAAGTTGATTTTATCTCGAATTCCAGCTCATCGAGGTCGCTTTCATCAGTGTCATCTCCCTCGACAGTTATTATGTAGGTGCCTGCACCCGTGGTGGGGACTGTAAAGGACTTCTCCCAGCAGCCATCTTCATCTGCTGTGAAGGCGTTTACTATTTTATCGCCGTCGAAGAATATCTCTATGCCCTCTTCTTCGCTAACAAAACCACTGCCAGTGACGGTTACCTCTGTACCTGGAGCGCCGCTTTTGACGTCACTGCTGATACCGGCGGTTATCTCGAAAGGAGCACCTTTGATATGGTTATCGCCAACATCATCGTTCTCGTCGCCAACTGCATAAATCCAGTGTTCCCCCTGGCTGGCTTCCGGTATGCTGAAGGTGATTTCCTCTTTCCATGTTCCCTGGTGCTCAATATCGTCGTCTATCTCAACGTCAGTGCCGTCAGCGTCGGCAGACCATGCTACGACGTAGTCATCGCCTTCATCAAGGTCGGCCAGGGTTGAGAAAGATGGTTCTCCTGTCTCCAGCATAAACCATATCTCAAAGTCAGAGTCGTTCTCGTCCCAACCGAAACCAGACATAGCAACTTCGGTGTCGGCAGGCCCTTTGTCTTCATCTATCTCTATGTAGGGGTATACCGTAAAGGTTAAGGTGTAAACCTCCTCATCAGGGTCATCTTCATCACAGAGCCATATTTCATGTTCCCCTGAATAACATTCAGGTATGGTGAACTCTACGTCATCACGGTCAAATTCGTATTCATATACTGGAGGAGGTCCTGTTTCGACCTCTACATTGTCTCCTGTATTTTTGTATTCTTCATTAGGCCAGTCTTCCTCAGTATTTTCATCTATCTCAAAATACAGATACAGGTCATCACCATGTGTGTCGGCCCATGAACCGTCGAGACCTATTGTATCTCCTACATATCCCGTATCTTCTCGGGAATCGTCAATATAAATGTGCCAGCTATATGCCATGACAGGGCTCAACGCAAGAGCGATACTGACAGTGCAAATAAGCAGAATAAAAATCAATCGACTAAGTAATTTCATAAAAACCCTCCTTGTATTGTGCGTTTATATTATAAACGAAAACGATACCTAAAAGTAAATAGCGCCTGATGTTTTTAATGGTAGCAATCGTTTTCATTATTATTTTAAAGTTATAATAACTGCAACTGAATCTTCACCGCTTTCTCGATACTGGCTATAGCGTCGTTGTTAACCTTTCCAATACGATGGAGCAGACGGCCTTTGTCTATGGTACGAATTTGGTCCGCCTTGATTTTAGAGTCTTTGGGAATATTAGCCTTACCTTCAGCCAAGAACACCTCAAAAGGGAAAGTTTTATCCAGGTGTTTAGAGTTTAATGGCAGAATGCTTACAGTTCCTGAAAATTCATTGTTTTTGTTGTTGGAGATGACCACTACAGGACAGGTTTTTGCGATTTCCTTTCCTGCTACAGGATTAATGCAGGCCAGGTAGATTTCTCCTCTTTTAATATTCATTCCAACCTTCCAGGTCAATGGCTGCAAATTCCTTTGCTATAGTGCTGCTTTCCTGTTTAGTTTTTTTGTAACCTTCCTCCAGTAATGATTGGAGTTGTTCATTCTGTAGCTGTTCAACTTT
>JAUUZT010000122.1 GCA_030589825.1 Dehalococcoidia bacterium | reverse complement strand
TTGGAGATAGTGATGTCTCATGCCATGTTTCTCAGGAATTTAGTAATGTTGCTGATAGAGTAATTACCCAACTGGAGATGGCCAGAAAAAAAGCAACAGCATCTACCAAAGCACTTCCGGTCATCTTTACCCCCAGAGGAGTAGCCAGTACTTTCTCTAGTCCCTTAGCACTAGCTTTTAATGGTAAAACCAACTTGGAAGGAGTTTCTCCATTAAGAGATAAATTAGGTGAGAACATTTTCAACAACACGTTTAGCTTATATGACGATGCACTTTCAGACTACTGCTTAGGAAGCTCCCCCTGTGATGACGAAGGAGTGCCCAGTCAACAAACAATGCTTATTAACGAAGGAACAGTAGAGCATTTCATATATGACCTACAAACGGCAGAATTGGCTGGTTCTAAAAGCACTGGCAATGGGAAACGAAGCGGCGCAGGTATCCCTAAACCAGGAATGAACTTTCTCGTTATAAAAGAAGGTACTACTTCTTTCCAGGATATGATAGCGGATATGAAAGAAGGACTGCTCATTGAACACCTTATGGGAGCCGAACAGGGCACCATACTGGGTGGTGATTTTGGGGGTAATGTCCTGTTAGGATACAAAATCCAAGATGGAGAAATCATCGGAAGAGTAAAAGATACTATGATCTCTGGGAATATTTACCAGGTTTTAAAACAACCAATTAAAATAGGAACTGTAGCCAGAGATGTTGATGGGGAAATAAAGACACCCCATCTGTACTGTCCTTATATATCGGTATCAGCTAAAGGAGGGTAAAGATGAGTGAAACAAACGAATCGACAAAATACTCGGCAATACTTCGTGAACAACCAAGCCCTGAAAGCTGTTCCTTGCTTGCTTCCTGGCCAGGAATTGGCAATGTCTCTTTATTGGTAGCTAAGTATTTAAAGGAGAAGCTAGGTGCAGAGGAAATAGGAGAAATCAACCCTATCGGTTTTTTTGAACCTGGAGGCATTTTGGTTAGAGATAATATAGTGGAGAGTCCAAGTTTTCCTAAAAGCAAATTCTATTACTGGCAAGATGACAAAGCCAGCAAAGGGCTATTGATCTTTATCGGGGAAGAACAACCCAGTACCAAAGGATATGAACTTATTAATCAGGTCCTCAATGTTGCTCAAAAATTAAATGTAAATAGGATCTATAGCTGTGCTGCAGCAGTGACAAGAATTCACCACAGCGAAAAATCGCAGGTCTGGGGTGCGGCAACAAGACCTGAATTACTTGATGAATTAACTGAAAACGGGGTTATACTTCAAGGAAATCTACGTATTGCTGGACTCAATGGTCTAATCCTTGGCCTATCTAAGGAACGGGGACTGGATGGCATTTGCCTACTGGGCGAGGTACCATCTTTTGCTACACAAATCTCGAATCCCAAGGCCTCCCTGGCTGTACTAGAAATTTTAAGCAATATGCTTAAAATAGACGTCAACCTCGACGACCTGGAAGGTATCGCAAAACGTGCCGACGAGGAAATGGAGAGAATAGCCAAGCGAGCTACGGCAGAGTTCATCGACCAATTCACAGAACCTATTTGGGAACAGGGAGAATATGAGGATGATGAAGAGGATTAACACAATTAAGATTGACCTCTAAAAAGAGGGGTGTTATTATCAACTAATATGTCAGCTTTGACCGAACTATATCAACAAATTACACATTGCCATAATTGCAAACTGGCTGAAACTCGAAATAAGGTGGTTCCGGGAGAAGGTCCAGAGAATGCTACCATGTTCTTCATCGGCGAAGCACCAGGATGGAATGAAGACCAACAAGGCCGCCCCTTCGTCGGACAAGCAGGTGCCTTTCTGGAGCATTTGCTGAGCCTGATTAACCTGACACGAGACCAGATTTATATAGCGAATGCTATCAAGTGTCATCCACCACAAAACCGAGATCCATTGCCTACAGAGATACAAAGCTGTCAAAAATGGCTTGACCTTCAGATAGATATAATAAAACCTAAAATGATAATCACGCTGGGGCGTTACTCCCTCGCGAGATATTTCCCGAAAGAAACCATAGGCAAAGCACACGGAAAGGCACGAATACAAGATGGTACAATTTATTATCCTATGTATCACCCTGCTGCTGCCCTTCATCAAAACAGACTGCGAGAGACTATCGAGGCTGACATGCTTAAAATACCAGGTCTATTAGCCCAAATCGAGAAAATAGCTGAAGTAACAAAAGAAACACAGCAACCAACCTTATTTTAATTTCAAGTGATAAATATGCCAATACATAAATTAAGGATTATCCCTCTGGGTGGACTGGGTGAGGTCGGCATGAATATGATGGCCCTTGAGTATGCCGATGATATCATTATCATTGATGCTGGATTCATGTTTCCCCGGGAAGATATGCCAGGAATTGGCATGCTTATCCCAGACGTAGAATATCTGCGACAAAAAAGAGCAAATGTCAAGGGAATCGTTATTACTCATGGACATCTAGATCATATCGGTGCCTTACCCTATATTTTGCCTGATTTTAATGTCCCCATTTACGCTACTAAATTCACCAAGGAACTAATCACCAATGAACTCAAGCGAGGCGGAGTTAAGAATAAAGCAAACTTGAGAAGGGTAAACCCTGGTAGTAGAATTAAAATTGGTAAGTTTAATATAGATTTCTTTCGTGTCTGCCATAGTATTCCCGATGCTATGGGGTTAATTATCCACACCCCAATAGGTATTGTAGTCCACAGCGGTGATTTCAAAATAGATCAAAATCCCATTCTAGGTAAACCTACTGATCTCAGTAGTTTAGCCAAACTGGGAACAAAAGGCACCTTACTGCTTTTTTCCGATTCTACTTATGCCGAGCTTCCTGGGCACACGCCTTCCGAGCAAGTAGTAAGCGTTACCTTGGAACATATTATCGCAGAGGCTCCAGGTAGAATAATTATTACTACATTCTCATCCCTGGTTTCTCGCGTTCAACAGGTAATTAATGTTGCCGCCAATCATAATCGCCGTGTATTTATCACCAGCCGAAGCATAGAAAGTACTATTAAGGCTGCACTTAAGACAGGATACCTTAATATACCTGACGGAATTCTTTGTCATCTGGATGAATTCAAAAAATTGCCAAACAAACAAATAGTAGTTTTAACCTCAGGGACACAAGGCGAGCCAACATCCGCGCTAGTACGCATTGCAAATCGGGAACATAAACAGATAAAAATCATTCCTGATGATACCGTAGTAATTTCGGCTACTCCTATCCCAGGCAATGAAAGACTTGTTAGCAAAACTATTGATAGACTTTTCCGACAAGGGGCTAATGTTATCTATAGCAAATTAGCTCAAGTCCATGTGCATGGACATGGAGGGCAAGAGGAATTAAAACTTCTCCTCAATTTAGTCCAGCCAAAATTTTTCGTACCTGTTCATGGCGAATATCGTCACCTTAGCTTGCATGCCAAATTAGCACGTTCCCTGAATATGCCAAAAAGTAATATATTTGTTATTGAGGATGGCGATATATTAGAACTAGGACCAGAAGAAGGTAAAGTCATCGATAAAATACATATGGCGGAAATCTGCATTAATGGTTCAAAAACAGAGAAAATTGACAATTCCATACTTCGTGAACGGAAGTCACTTTCAAAAGATGGTATTGTGATGGTAACTCTAGTTGTAGATGCCACAGGAAACCGATTATTGGAAAAACCTATTATTATAAATCGAGGACTGATCAGCTCCGAAGAGAATCGGTCTTTAATGGAGGAAATCCAAAAAATAGTAGTGGCTGTCTTTAATTCTTCTGAAAATATATCATCTGGAGACAAACGAACAATTCAATTAAGACACAGAAATCTTGAAGGAAAAGTAAAGGACTCTTTAGCAAGGTTCTTATACAAGAATACTCATAGACGTCCAGTTATTGTTCCTGTAATTATAGGAATGAAGAAATCACGCTCTCATATATCTCCATTAGATAAATCAAAGGGGGTATGATTCGGTGCCGAAGCCA
>JAUUZT010000230.1 GCA_030589825.1 Dehalococcoidia bacterium | reverse complement strand
GGTTTACCTTTGTTCGTCGTTTCATCGAGTTCGGTTTAACTTTCGCTGATACGCCACTGCCTGATGTTCCGGAAACAGAGTCCATCTATCGTCATCTACAGCACGGTGAGGAGCAAATGTTGGCCAAGCTGCAGAACCGAGCATTTATTAATACCTGGGGATTTAATCCCAACACTGAGGAAGATATCGTTTATAGCCTCAAGCTGCAGTCAGGCAACCCTTCTAATATAATCGTGGCGGTCAAGGATAATCAGATGATTGGCTATTGCTGCACTGCGCTGCATGCGGGAAAAGGGATTTCCTCAGTCGGGCAAACCAGTCTTATTCACATGCTCGGTGTGGACCCAGAACATAGGGGGAAGGGAATAGGAAAAATGCTACTGTTTAAGGGGCTTCGCTACCTGAAGGGGAAAGGGGCAGTCTCAGTAACCCTCACTGCAGACAGCGTTAATACAGCAGCCTGCAACCTGTATCGCTCCTTTGGGTTCACAACCATCTCTATCAGACCATGGTATGAAAAAATGCTCGCCTAACAGGGCAACACCTCCCGACAACCCAGCATCACCTGATATTGTTTGTTTATATCTCTGGCAACATCCATCCAACCAAAGCTGGCAACCATAGCCCGGGACTCCTTCGCAATCTCTGCACAAAGACCAGGGTTCGAAAGGACACTTATAATACCTTCAGCAAGATGTGCTGGTTCATGGTCATCTACTATGTATCCTGCATTATGATATTTAAACAATGATTCAATAATCCCAACCCGGGTAGCAACTATTGGTGTTCCACATGCAAGTGATTCCAGCGCTACCAGTCCAAAACTCTCATAATACGATGGAATCACACAGACATCAGCAGCATTGTAATAGTAAGGTAATTCTTGCTGGTCAACCATACCAATAAAGTCAACCGAATTTCCAATATCCAGGCTGAACGCGAGTTTTCGCAGTCTACCCAGTTCAGGCTGACTATGTTCATCCCCTCCTACCACCATCAGGCGAAGCCTTTCACAATCCTTTAAACAGGCCATTGCCCTGAGCAAGTCATCTATTCCTTTAAGTGCTTCTATTCTGCCCACAAACAGAATTGTTGGCCGCTCATCCAATCCCAGGTAGCACCGCGCCAGTTCCTTATCTATTCTGTGAAACAGTTCCAAATCGACACCACAGGGAACTACGGCGACCCTGCCCGGTGAGGTATGATAATAGTTAATTAAATCATCCCTTTCCCGTTCTGTGGCAGCAATAATGCGGTCACAGTCCTTGACCATCCTCAGTTCCCTCTCTATACGTATATCAGCCTCATCCTCTCCTATGCCAGTGGCATTTTTTACAACTCCAAGGGTATGAAACATCATCATCTGAGGCACCTGCCATAGCTCCTTCATTAACCTGCCCACACATCCCGACAGCCAGTAGTGACTGTGTATCAGGTCGTAACTCAATCCACGGCTCTGGCGAAAATCCTCCAGGTTTGAGGCAAAATCATCCAGATAGGAATAAACCATCGTTTTACGTATATCTTTTACCTCTCCCGCACGGAGATGAATAAGCCTGACACCCTGCCCTACCTCCCTTATTTCGCTATCTGTCGGATCATGCGCACGAGTAAACACATCCACATGGTGTCCTTGTTTTCCAAGTTCAGCAGAAAGTTCACGGATATAAATACTCATACCGCCGGTGTCCTTGCTCCCAATCCTTCCTATCGGGCAACTATGGACACTAAGCATGGCTATATTCAATTTTTCTTCTGATACGCTGATTTTTACTGCCCCCAATAATACAGCTATTTTATTCTACTTTAACAGAGTTCTATTTTACAACGTGATATAGAAATCTCTTTCGCTCCAAGCCGATATTTATATAGTTCAGAGCCTTTCATAAAATCAAATTTTCTTTTTTCCTTCACAATGCTGTCCTTAAGACAATACAGTTTAGAAAGCAATCCTACACTCAAGGAACTGTAGTTTGAGTCATAGCCGCTGTTATATAGATAAGTCACATCATGGTAGTTGAAATACATGACCATAGCCACATCTTTTCCATTCAGTTCAAGAACGCCAACCTTCAACAAGCCGGCAGTTGCCATATTCCATACCATTCGACGGAAGAAAGTTTCCATATAATCGGTCATGAATTCCCATTTGTCCTCTCTGCTATTACGAAACATCTCCATGAAGTGAGCGATAACTCCCTCAATGGCCTTTCCATAATCAAGTACACGATAGTTCAGTTTACCGGATTCCAATAACCTGCGCCATTTACGCTTCAGTTCGTGTCGTTGCTTGGAATTAAGCATGGCAAGATAATCTTCCCAGTTTTGAGGTAACTCAATCTCCAGAGAAACGTCTTCCTGCTCAATACTAACCCGGTAACCACGTTCTCTTGCCACTGATATAAGTTCGCGGATCACCGTGGAGTCTGGCCTCAAACAGTGCAAATCCAGACATTGCATTTCTCTTCGTCTCAACTCATCAAGCAGCACATTAAAGAACTCCTTTTCCCTCTTCGGGTCTACTGCGAAGTCCAGATAATCACACACGTCACGGCT
>JAUUZT010000043.1 GCA_030589825.1 Dehalococcoidia bacterium | reverse complement strand
TATTAGCTAAGGCAGTCAATTGCCCTAATCAAGTCAATGGTGAACCATGTAATGAGTGCCAGATGTGCAAGGCAATCACTGATGGTAAATCCATGGATATTATTGAGATAGATGCGGCCAGCAACGGTGGGATAGCTGAAATACGTAGTCTCCGCGAGAAGGTGAATTATGCACCAGGCATCGCTCGATACAAGGTGTATATCATCGATGAAGTGCATATGTTGTCTGAGGCTGCTTTTAATGGTTTGTTAAAAACTCTGGAAGAACCACCACCACAGGTGATTTTTATTTTAGCTACAACTGAGCCCCAGAAAGTATTGTCTACTGTTATGTCTCGTTGCCAGAGATTCAATTTCCGTCGCTTATCGCAGATGGCAATAGTGAGTAAGCTGGAATTGCTTTGTAAGGAGGAGGGACTCCAGATAGAGATTGATTCATTAAAGCTTATTTCTCGTGCTGCTACAGGAAGCCTTCGCGATGCTGAGAATATGCTGCAACAATTGTTTTCTTACTATGGCAGTAAAATTGATTGGGATCAGGTTCAAACATCACTTGGTATTAGTGACGATCCTCGGATAATTCAGTTGGCGAAACAACTTATGGCAAGAAATATTTCTGCTGGTCTAAAAACTATATATAGTGTTGATAGTGACGGTATTGACCTTCGCCAGTTTAATCAGGGATTGGTTCAATATCTCCGTGGCTTATTGATGGTCAGATGTCAATGCAGCGAGGCATTAGATGTTACTAATGAAGATTTAGCTTCGATGAAAGAGGTTGTAGCTGATACTGATCTTGAGTATTTGCTTCAGGTGATAAAACACTTCTCGAGTATGGATATTCACTGGGATGGTTACTCCATTTTACCATTGGAATTGGCTTTCGTAGAAGGCGTGTTGTCCCCCTTTGGCTTAAGAGAAAGAGGAGTGACAGAACCATCGGGAGATATTGGGCCTGTTATTTCAAAGAATAAAGCGATGCAACCCTCCAATGGTAGGGTTAAAGGGAAAACTGCCTATTCAGAGCAACAGTCTAAACAATCTGCTCAAAAAGAGGATACAGGTAATATTGCTAATACCATTCAGGCCGCAGTATTAAGAAATGTGGCGGAAACTGGAGATATAGAGATGGGGGTAGATACCTCGAAAGAGATTGCACATACTGCGAAAGGTACTTCACCGTCGGAAAATGAAGGTAGCACCGGGATTTACGAAGTGTCGGAAAATATTCAGGATATTGATTATGTGCGTAGTCGCTGGCAAGAACTTATTAATTCGCTGCGAGGAGAGGGTTCTGGTGGAACTCTAGACGCTTTCTTGCGTAGTGCTTGTGAGCTTGTGTCTTTAAAAGATAACATACTAGAATTGGGTTTCTATCATTCTTTTCATAAAGAGAAAATTGAGGAGACTGAATATAGACGACTGGTGGAGAAAAAGATTAAAGAAGTTTATAATCAACCATATAAAGTGAGATGTATTTTATTTGACAAGGGAAGGGGCAACAGTTCCTCTCAACCAAAAGGACAGAGTGCTGTGGTCAAAGCTGCATTAGAAATGGGAGCGGAATTAAAAGATGGATAAATCAATATTACGGCAGGCGAAACAACTTCAAGCAAAAATGGCTAAAGTACAGGAAGAATTGGGGGATGTTGTTGTGGAGGCTACCAGTGGGGGAGGGGCTGTAAGAGTTGTTATGAATGGGCACCAGAATGTTCAATCGGTAGAAATACTACCTGAGGCAGTTAATGCTGAAGATGTTGAGATGTTGCAAGATTTAGTAGTAAGTGCTGTTAATGAGGCTATTGCAATGTCTCAAGAAGTAGCCAACAAACAGCTCAGTCGCTTAACTGGTGGGCTTAATATACCGGGGTTACCTTAACTAAAAATGGCGGTTATTATAGGGCCTGTAGAAAGGCTAGTTGAGGAATTTAGTAAACTACCTGGAATTGGACCCAAAAGTGCTCAAAGATTGACCTACCATTTATTGCGTAGCCCTGATAAAGACGCTCATGAATTGGCGGAGGCAATACTATCTTTAAGGGAGAAAATACACCTTTGTCCGGTATGTTTTGGTATCACTGATAAGGAGCTTTGTGTTGTTTGTCAGGATGAGGGACGTGACCACTCAAAGATATGTGTTGTAGAACATCCGTCTGATATTCCCCCTCTTGAACGTACCGGAAAATATAATGGTGTTTATCATGTTCTCCATGGAGCTATTAATCCAGCGCGAGGAATGGAAGGTGACAATTTAAAAATAAAGGAATTAATTTCTCGTTTAGAGGGAGATGTAGTAGAAGAAGTGGTTCTGGCGACAAACCCTAATTTAGAAGGGGAAACTACTGCCATGTACCTTCGAAGATTGATTATGCCTCTAGGCATACGCATCAGCCGTTTAGCTCGTGGTTTACCATTTGGTGCTGATTTGGAATATGCGGATGATGTGACACTTGGTCAATCTATTGAAGAAAGGCGGGAGTTCTAGAAAGAATGGATGAGAACATCGCGAAGTTACCAGGCTCATGCTGTTATTATTAAGCAGAGCAAATTTGGCGAATTTGATAAAATCCTCACGATTTATAGCTCAGAGTTTGGAAAGTTACCGACGGTTGCCAGAGGAGCGTGTCGACCTGGTAGTAAATTGGGAGGTAATGTAGAACCACTGACCTACAGTCTACTGATGCTTGCTAAAGGGCGCAATCTTGATATTATTACACAGAGTCAATGCATTGATGGTTTTACAGCGTTGAAGGCTGATCTATGGCGTACTTCTCTCGCCCTTTATATACTAGACCTTGTTGACTCTTTTACAGTGCAGAACAGTGAGAATAAACCTCTATTTAATTTACTGATTGATACATTACATAATTTGAGTGAAGAAGATGATGGTGGTGAAATACTATTGCGTTATTTTGAACTTAATCTCCTGCATTATTTGGGGTATCGTCCTCAGTTATATCGTTGTATTATCTGCAATTCTTTGCTCCTGTCCGAAGTGAATTATTTTAATCCTGGCCTAGGTGGAGTTATGTGTCCAAACTGTCGAGAAAATGGTTTCGATAGTAATACTATTTCTGTAAATGCATTAAAGGTATTGCGTTTATGGCAAAATTGTGATTATGCTACAGCGAAACGAGTTAGACTGAAACCGACATTGCAGTTAGAATTAGAACAGGGGATGCAAAGTTATATCAGGTGTATACTACAACGTGAGTTAAAATCAATGGTATGGTTGCAGAATTTAAGAAGAGAGATGAAAAGTTCGGAGGTTGACAAAACTAATAGAAATAACTAAAATCCTTCTCCGTTTGGTAGTTATCATAAATGAAACAGAAAACCATGAACTTTTAAATTAATTAATATTTATAAACAAGCAGTAAATTTTTTAAGGTCTACAATCAGAGCTTCATAGAATGATTCTAAAGAGCAAAAACAATGAATATTTCAGGAGATAATTGAGTGTATACAATTGTGGTTGGGGTGGGTGATACGGGCTATCATATTGCCTCTCTGCTGGTAAAGGAAGGGTATGAAGTGATGGTGGTGGAACAGTCGGAGGAGCTGGCAGACTCCATCCGCCATCAGCTAGATGTTGGTATCGTTCTTGGCAATGCGGTAAACCCTGATGTATTACGAAAGGCAGACGTTGGAAGAGCTGATTTGCTGGTAGCTTCCATGGCAAGTGATGAAGCCAATATGGTTATTTGTTCTATGGCAAGTGAGATGGGAGCTGATAAAACTGTAGCGAGAGTTCGCAACCCTGAGTATAATTCAGGATTACGGACAGTAGTAAATGGTGCTTCGCCTGATAAACCAAGAAAGATTGAGAGGCCAATCCGAATGGGGATAGACTACTTCGTTAATCCTGAGATCGAAACTGCTAAACAAATAGAAAGTAGCCTTTCTGGACTATATGCAAGGCATGCTCGAGAATTGGCAGGGGGAAGAGTCCAGGTGAGGGGCTTTAAAATTGAAAACGGGTCTGAGATGATAAACAAAACGCTCCATGTTGTTGAGAAAATGTTTCTTAAACCTTGCATTGTAACATTGCTTGTTCATTCCAAAGAGGTAAAGGTTCCTGATGGTGACGAGGTTATTTGCGAGGGTGACAGTATATACATAGTGGCTAAAAAAGAAGATATGGAGAAACTGGGAGAGGTATTTAATCACAAAAATAGGTCTACTAGGCATGTGATAATTCTTGGGGGAGGGCTTATAGGGTCTCATGTTGCTGAGGAGCTATCCAAACGTGGAATAGGGGTAAAACTAATAGAAAAAGATAAGGTACGTAGTGAGGAGATAAATGCTAGATTGAGGCGAGTTGAGGTGTTGCACAGCGTAGGTACTAATCGTGATTTTCTTGTTGAGGAAGGAGTCCCATCCTGTGATGCATTTATCGCTACGACAGGTGATGAATCACTTAATATCCTTGTTGGGTTGCTGGCTAAAAGTATCGGAGCTGCCCGGAATATAGTAGTAGTCGATAAGCCAGAGTATTTACCTCTGGCGGAATCAGTAGGGGTTGATGTCGCCCTGTCTCCTCTTATTATTGCTGCAGAAAAAGTACTCAGTATCGCCTTGCACAAAGACCCGTTATCCATGGTACTGTTGGAAAACGAACAAGCACAGGCTATAGAATTTAAAGTTGATACCACGGCAAGGATTTGCAGGCAGAGTAAAGGCAGCGTTAAACTACCAAAGGGAGCAATTATGGCGGCGATTGTTCGTGATGATAAGGTAATTATTTCTCCTGCAGAGGATGAGATTATTCAGGAAAATGATCGTGTAGTTATCGTGTCTTTGTTCTCAACCTTCTCTGCTATAGAAAAGTACTTTAAGAAAAACTAATGCGAATTAAGGTTGTTGTTTACTACCTTGGATGGTCACTGGTATTTCTTGGTATTTTTATGCTGGTCCCTCTATTCTGCAGCCTCTATTATAAAGAAATTGCATCATATTCTGCGTTTGGTAAATCTGCTGCCATCACCTTATTTATTGGTGCGACATTAATTTACTTCACAACGAAAGCTGAAAAGAACCTGAGACGACCTGAAGGAAATCTTAGCCGGCGTGAAGGGCTAGCACTCGTCGCCGGTGTTTGGATACTGGCAGCCGTTTCAGGTGCGCTTCCTTATCATCTGGCAGGCACTTTTCCAAGTTACATTGACGCCTTTTTTGAGGCAATGTCGGGTTTTACTACCACAGGTGCTACAGTACTAACATCTATAGAGGGTCAACCTCATGGAATTCTCCTCTGGCGTAATTTCACTCAGTGGCTTGGGGGTATGGGGATTGTGACTTTTTTTATTGCCTTATTTCCATTATTGCGTATTGGAGCAACTCATCTGTTTGAAGCTGAGATGCCGGGTCCTCAAGCTGAGCGTTTGAAAGCTCGTATAAAAGATACGGCTAAATGGCTATGGATAATATATGCCTCTCTGTCTGGTTTCGAGTTCTTGTTGTTGAAGGTGATAGGAAAACTACCGTTTTTTGATGCTTGTATTATCACTCTTGGTACCATGCCAACAGGGGGATTTCTGCACAAGGATTTAAGCATAGCGGCTTATGATAGCTTATTTGTCAGCAGCATCGTGACTGTTTTTATGCTTATGGCTGGGGCAAATTTTGGATTATACTATTCTTTGATTAGACATAACCCTCGTCGGCTATTTTATAACATTGAATTTAGACTTTATATAACTATTATGGTTGTGGCTAGCCTCGCTATAATGCTGGACCTGGCACAGAACATGGGGCAACCTGTTGGTGAAGCCTTTAGCCAGGCTACATTTCAGGCCGTTTCTATTCAGACAACAACTGGCTTTGTAACGGCTGATTTTAACACCTGGCCGTCTCTTTCACGCTCTATTTTATTAGTATTAATGATAATAGGGGCTTCAGCCGGATCCACTGGCGGAGGATTAAAAGTGATAAGGATATTAGTAATTATCAAATATGCCTTCCGTCAGCTTCATTTAGCCTTTAGTCCAAAATCCGTGCGTTCTTTAAGAATCGGAGCTGATGTTCTCCCAGAGAATATTGCATCTGGTATTGTGAGCCTTTCCATTTTGTATTTTTCAGCTCTAGTAATAGGTTCTCTAATAATGAGCGCTATGGGACTGGATTTGCTTTCTGCTTTTTCTTCCGTAGCGGCTACGTTGGGGAATGTTGGTCCCGGATTAGCCTCTGTTGGTCCGATAAGTAACTATGCGGCTATTCCTTTAGCGGGAAAAGGGATTCTTATTATATGTATGTTGCTTGGTCGGCTCGAATTCCTGGCAGTACTGGTGCTACTTGTCCCTGCATTTTGGAGATGGCGTTGAAAGTGCAGTTAACTGGATTGTTAAACGTTGGATTAATATTAAATATGGCGTGGCAGAGCCATATTTGATTGAAAGTAATATTGACTAATGTTGTAGAAGGGATGTAATATGCCAAAGGCTATGGAATCGAAAAAGATATTAGTATCATTAAGAGACAATAGTAGTGCCAATATAGAAGCAGTAAAGATGGCTTGTGGCTTGGCGAAGAAAAGTGGGGCGGAAGTCCATCTTGTTTATGTGATTGAGGTGGAAAGAAGTCGTTCCTTGGATGAGCCCCTGGATTCAGATATGGATAGAGCCGAGGAAGTGCTGGAAAATGGGGAAAATGTTGCCAGTTCTATGGGGTGCGAGGTGGTAAAGGACTTCTTGCAGGCAAGGGAACTTGGTCCTGCTATTGTTGGTGAGGCGAAGGAAGGCGTGGATTTAATTGTGATGGGCGTTGAATATGAGAAACGCCTTGGAGTTTTCGATCCCGGTAAAGCAGTTCATATTGTTTTCAGGGAGTCTCCATGC
>JAUUZT010000047.1 GCA_030589825.1 Dehalococcoidia bacterium | reverse complement strand
GCACCAAATGATACTGCTATAACACCTATTATTAAAATTACATAATGTTTGGCCATATTTGTTTATATTGTATCTACGTTAATCTAAGGAAAGTTCATTCAGTCGTTAATATCATAATATTACAGGAACTTGTAAAGCAAAATATTGTTCATAAATGTCCCTTGTTTTTAAAAGCAGGTTAACTTTATCTCATTATTGAATTGTTGAAAACATTAACGGAGCTACTATAATGATGAGTAAATCCGATTTCACA
Organism: Dehalococcoidia bacterium; assembly: GCA_030589825.1. Taxonomy (GTDB): domain Bacteria; phylum Chloroflexota; class Dehalococcoidia; order GIF9; family AB-539-J10; genus JAUUZT01. The sequence continues at coordinate 6,184 of JAUUZT010000047.1, read as the reverse complement.
CTAAAAAGAAGAGAATGCTACAATACTTAAATAGGAAGGTTTTATTGTATAGTTGAACGGAGTCAGGGATGATGAGTATGCGAATTATTTGACTATTGTTGACTTGAGGAAAATAATAATTGCTATCCAGGGAGAAAATGAATGAGTAGAATTTCTGATAAATTGAATAAGGTATCCAGGGCTGTGACTACACCTATGGGGTTTCATTCAGTGGCGAGCGAAACAAATGATTCACCGTTATTATTGATTGCAGGTATATTCTCAGTAGATATTAAAAAGGTCAAAGCTCTTGATGGTATCCCTATAGATGCGGCGTTAATTTCTAATCAAAAACTTAGCCTGAAAAAGGCGAAGCAGTTTGTTAAAGTACTGAAGGATACTCCAGTAGGGATAATAATTAATCAATTAAGTGAAATAAATAACGTAAATTCAGTCACTGCTGATCTTGATTTTGTTGCCTTTGACAAGCATATATCTATGACAAATGTAGAAAGGGGCTCGATTGGTAAACTGTTTATGATAGATGCTTCTTTTAATATGGATTTTATTAAGGCTGTTAATGAGCTTGATATAGAGGGGGTGATTATTGACAATAGTCAAGTGGAGTTACTAACTGTTGATCATCTGCTTATTTGTCAGCGTTTACGTGGTTTGCTGCGCAAACCTTTGTTAATGGTATTACCTCCTTTAGTCACGTATGCTGAACTCTGTTGCCTGCGAGAATCGGGGATAACTGGAGTTATCTCTTCAAAGATATGGTCGATTGAATCACTAATTGAATTACGGCAGAATATTGATAAACTTCCTAAAAACGCAGCACTCCGAACTAACAAAATAGATGCAATACTACCTAATTATGTTGGATATGAAGGCGAAGGTGAAGATAGCGAAGAAGATGAAGACGAAGAATAATACAGTGTCAGACTAACTGTTGTTTAATTTGATAGAATTATCAGGGAGTAAGCTGAGTTGCTTGAAAGTATTTCCCTTCCGTCTTAATAGTGGGAGCAACAATCATATTAACATGTTGCATTTCTTTGATGTTATTGACTCCACATACTCCCATACAAGTACGTAGCGCTCCAACTAAGTTTTGCGAACCATTGGTAACGGAAGTAGGTCCAAAAAGAATTTGTTCTAACGGAGCTACGGAACCAACTTTAATTCGTGTCCCTCTGGGCAAAGCTGGATGAGGATGTGCCATTCCCCAATGGTATCCTTTGCCTGGAGCTTCTGTAGCGTGGGCTAGAGGTGACCCAATCATCACGGCATCAGCTCCTGCAGCGAAAGCTTTACATAAATCACTTCCAATTCGAATACCACCATCTGTGATTACTGATACATATCGCCCACTTTCAGCCATGTAGCTATCACGTGCTGCAGCGCATTCAATTGTTGCAGTTACTTGTGGTACGCCAACTCCAAGTACCTCTCTGGTTGTACAAGCAGCCCCAGGTCCTACTCCAACCAATATAGAATCAGCTCCAGTCCGCATCAATTCCAGAGCGGCACTATAACTACAACAGTTGCCTACTACTACAGGTATGGATAGCATCTGGCATAGCTCTGGAAGAATTAGACCTTTTGTACTATTCGAAATATGTTTAGCGCTGGTAACAGTGGATTGCACAATTAATATATCCAGACCGGCTTCTTTAGCTATTGGTGCCAGCCATTTAGTATTTGCAGGAGTTACTGATGCGGCACAAACGACCCCTGCATTTTTAATTGTGCTAATTCGTTCAGCAATTAACTCTTCTTTAACTGGGGTAGAATAAACTTCCTGTAGGAGAGAAGTAATTTTAGATTCGGGAGATTGAGCAATCCTCATTAATATTTCATCAGGGTCGTTATATCTGGTTTGCACACCTTCCAGGTTGAGAACTGCGAGTCCACCAAGGTTGCCCATTTTTATAGCCATGGTTGGATTTACAACGGCGTCCATTGCAGATGCTAAAATAGGCATATCGAACTTATATTCCCCAATGGTCAGATGGATATCTGTCTGATTAGGGTTAATCGTGATATCACCAGGAACTATAGCCACCTCGTCAAAACCATAAGCACGCTTCATTTCTTTGAATTCTGATATAGACATGTAAATCTCCCTAGGTGGATTTAATAGCTTTAAACTATACAAGGTATGATGGTTTAGAGTCAAACAAGACATATTATTAGAAATGAGTCGTAAGCATATAGGGAACCATTATAGATAGGTTTATATGTTTTAGTTCTCTCTGAATATTAAGTTGCTTTTAGAAACTGCAGTTAGTCTTCCTTGAGGTTTTCTGCTTAAAAAGGCGTGGAGAGAATATTCATTATCAGCTATAATTAGAACAACGTAAATTATTTTTATTACAATCCAGTCTTAATCTTTTAGATACAAAGATAGTTGGTTGAATTCAGGAGGTATCGTTGTCTGAATATATTTTAGTGGCTGTAGCTTGGCCTTATGCCAACGGTTCATTGCATTTGGGGCATATAGCTGGAGCTTATTTACCAGCAGATATTTTTGCTCGGTATAATCGTCTAAAAGGTAATCATGTATTGATGGTTTCGGGTAGTGATCAGCATGGAACTCCTATTACTTTACGAGCAGAACAGGAATCGAAATCACCACAGGAGATAGCATCCAGGTATCATAAGGAATTTCTACAGTGCTGGAAAGAACTGGGAATATCATTTGATTTGTTTACTACTACAGGGACTGATAATCATGCTGAAGTAACACAAGATATGTTTCTTGAACTTTTGCAAAATGGTTATATTTATAAAGATAAAATGCTTCAGGCTTTTTGTCCAACATGTCAACGCTTTTTAGCTGACAGATATATTGAAGGTATATGTCCTTATTGTGGATTCCCGAATGCCAGGGGTGATCAATGTGACGGATGTGGCAAACCAATAAATCCTTCAGAACTTAAAGATATTCGATGTAAGATTTGCTCAAGCACACCGCGCTTTGAAAGCTCAGAGCATTTCTTTCTTCGCCTGAGTGCATTGCAAGAGCAATTAAAGGATTGGGTAACCAAACAAAAACATTGGAGGAATGCTGTATTAAGCTCCACATGGAAATATTTAAATGAGGGTTTAAAGGATAGGGCGATAACACGTGATATAAAATGGGGGATTAAAATTCCACTGGATGGATTTGAAGGGAAACGTATTTATGTGTGGTTTGAGGCAGTTACCGGTTATTTGTCAGCCAGTAAAGAATGGGCAAAACTACGCGGGAATGAGAACGAGTGGCAGAAATATTGGCGTAATGAAGCTAAAAGCTACTATTTTATTGGCAAGGACAATACGTTTTTTCATACGCTGGTATGGCCTGCCATGCTAATGGGTTATAAAAACCTGAATCTCCCCTATGATGTGCCAGCTAATGAATTCTTAACCATTGAGGGCAGTAAATTATCTACAAGTCGCAATTGGGCAGTATGGTTACCTGACTACCTGCAGCGATATGATGCAGACCCTCTGCGGTATTTTCTAACCTCAAGCATGCCAGAGAATGCAGATAGTGATTTCTCGTGGGATAAATTCCTTCGTTGTAACAACAATGAACTAGTTGCTACATATGGAAACTTGATTCATCGGGCACTTACTTTTACCTATCGTAATTACAACGGAGCAGTTCCTTCGCCAGGTGAACTTGATGAGCCAAGCAAAAGTCTCCTTCAGCTAACTGAGATTACTCTAAATGATGTAAATGATGCACTGGCTCGTTGTAGTTTCAGGGAAGCACTCAGACTAAATATGTCTTTAGCTCAGGAGTCAAATCGTTACCTTGATGCTCAAGCTCCCTGGAAAACAATAAAAAATGACAAGGAAATTGCAGCCAGGACAATGTACACTGTTATATGTGTAGCGGCAGTATTAAGAGTAACAATGTATCCTTTCTTACCTTTCAGTTCAGAGAAACTTCATACATTCCTTGGATTTCCAGGAAGTATAAAAGATGTAGGCTGGCGCCTGCAGTTTCCAGTTGTTGGTCAGAAACTCGAACAGCCCCATGCCTTATTTAAAAAACTGGATGATAGTATCGTAGTGGATGAAACCTCACGAATTGGCTAAGTGGCGTGATAGAGAATAAAGATACTAGTAAAATAATTTTAACTAGTGGCTGATTGAGGGATTGTTTTCTCCAGCAATTTTGATATCTCTGCCTCACTCATGGTCTCGTGGATAATAAGTTGTTCAGCTAATTGTTTAAGTTTCGCTTTATTCTCAGTCAGGAGCCGTTTGCTGATTGTATAGGCATGCTGGACAATATTCAGTATCTCTTTATCTATTTCCCTGGCTGTCTCATCACTGAAATCTTTTTGCTCACTAATTTCGCGTCCCAGAAAAACTAACTCTTGATGCTGACCAAATGTTCGAGGCCCCATTTTATCGCTCATTCCAAACTCAGTAACCATTCCTCTAGCCAACTGAGTAGCTTTTGCCAGGTCATCCTGTGCCCCTGTTGTTACTTCATTAAAAGTTATTTCTTCAGCAGCACGTCCCCCTAACATTATTGCTATGCGATCGTTTAGCTGGGATTTTGGATAAAGCCTTCGGTCTTCTGCAGGTAAAAGTTGTGTCCATCCCCCTGCTCCTCCACGAGCAATAATAGATATCTTATGAACAGTAGCATCGGCATTAGGTAACATACTTGCAGTTAAGGCATGGCCGCTTTCATGATAAGCTGTGATTTCTTTCTCTCTCTTACTTATCACTCGACTTTTACGTTCAGGGCCGAGTGATACTCGATCTGTAGCATCTTCCAATTCTTTTAGGCTAATATCCTCGCGGTTTCTTCTAGCGGCCAAGATAGCTGCCTCATTAATAATATTGGCTAAATCTGCACCACTAAATCCTGGAGTTTGCTTGGCTATCGTTTCTAAATCAACTTCACTAGATATAGGTTTGCCCTTGGAATGAACCAATAGAATGGCTTGACGGCCTTTTATATCTGGTAAATCAACAACAATCCTTCGGTCAAATCTACCTGGACGTAGTAATGCAGGATCCAGAATATCGGCACGGTTTGTAGCGGCAAGGACAATGATGTTGTCACTAGTACCAAAGCCATCCATTTCAGATAATATCTGATTTAGTGTTTGTTCTCTTTCATCATGCCCTCCACCAACTCCTGCACCACGTTGCCGTCCAACCGCATCAATCTCGTCAATAAAGATAATACATGGGGTATTACGTTTTGCTTGTTCAAATAAGTCTCTGGCTCTGGAAGCACCCACTCCGACAAACATCTCTACAAATTCACTGCCACTGAGGGAGAAAAAAGGCACCTTTGCTTCACCCGCTATTGCTTTTGCCAGTAATGTTTTCCCAGTTCCTGGAGGTCCTACCAGTAGTATGCCCCGAGGGACACGTCCTCCTAAAGCATGAAATTTCTGAGGCGCCTGGAGGAATTCTATTACTTCATGTACTTCTTCTTTTGCTTCTTCTATGCCAGCTACATCTGCAAGTGTAACTGAAGATTCATTGCCAGAGCTAAGACGTGCACGGCTTTTACCAAAACTAAACGCTTGTGATCCCGCTCCACGTGCTGAGCGAATGAAGAAATAAAATAACCCTCCTAGTAAAACAATTGGAAGAATGACTTGTAATCCAACCATTAACCAATTTGTACTACTGGGCTTTACATCAATTCTTACTCCACCTTCACCAAGAGTTAATCCTTCCAGGCTAAGATAGTTACGTAGATCATCGGTACCACCTACGAACGCAGCTTTATATAGGTCTATTCCTTCCTTCTGGCCAATTAAACTATCGCCATCTTGTTTAATAGTGTCTACTTGACCCTGTTTTGCCTGGGTAATAAAAGTTGACAGATCGATTTCTTCAGGTTGGTCATACGGGATGAAAGTGAGTATGATACCTAATGTTACTACTATAAGTATCATGTAGATGAAACTATTTCGTTGTTGCTTTTTCTTCTTTGTGCTCATAATATTCTAGGTTAATTATAACAGAGATTGAATACATATATAAAAATGTTTAAAAGTAAGCTTGATAGGGGATTATGACATGGAATATTTAAGTAAATGTTAAGTCTCGAAATTTTGTTGTTTTTATGTTAAATGATACAATAAAAAAAAGGGAGGATTGGTCTTTACTGAAAACTGAAGATATTGCTCATTTAGCTGTTGAAATGGCTTCTGAAAAGAAAGCCAGAGAT
>JAUUZT010000167.1 GCA_030589825.1 Dehalococcoidia bacterium | reverse complement strand
GTTCATCAAGGAGTGCCCGCTGTTCAGCAGTTGCATAAAGCCGCAAGTTCTCTATTGGCGTAGCAATCTGCAAAGTCAATTGCTCTAGAAGTTTTATCTGTTTGGGACTATAGGCATTGAGACGCTTGCTAGCCACAACTAAACAGCCAGTAATCTCATCCTTAACGATCATAGGGAGGTAGACAATCGAGTGAGCCCCCTGACTTAGATGACTAGTCTGTGGCCAGAATTTCTTGTGAGCTGCAAGATCTGGTTCGTATAACAGCTCCTTTTTAGCAAGCATTATCTCGATGGCTGTTCCCTTGATTGGGACTTTCTCGTCCACACGCCACGGTGAATCAGGTGGTACAGAGAGCGCCAGAAAACGGAGCATGTCATCCTCAATCAAAGCAATTGAGGCACCATCAACATCAACCAAATCCTTTAGTTCATTGATGAAGCCTTTAAATATACCTTGTATATTTAGACTTGATGTAATTAACCTGATTAAGCGATTAATGAGGCGTAATTCTCTTTCCTGTTCCTCCAGACGCTCATGGAGGTATTCTTTTTCCATACTGGCTGCCACTCGCTTTGCGATAGATTCCATCAAGTCAACATCTTCAACATTATAAATTTTCCCATCTCGCTTACCGCCTACCGCTAAAATGGCAACAATCTCTCGTCTATTGATCAAGGGGAGAAACATCGCGACATCACTTAACTGGATATACTCTTTTTCTGATTGCCACAGGCCCTGAAATTCAGGAACTGTTTCGACGTATCTCCTGTATAGTACTCTGCTTTCTCGTCTGAGCCATGTTACTACAGGGCTACTACGTCTTAATTTTACTCTTGAGAGAGGATTGTCTTCCACCGAAGGATAACTGAAACGAGCAATAAAATCTCCTTCCCCGATTTCATGTTGTGGTAAGAACAAACAGGTCGTCTCGGCAGCAACGGACCTGGCAATCAAAGACACTAGCTGATTGCCAAATTGCTCAAGAGTGGTGACATCATATATCTCGCTGATAAAATCAAATAACTGCCCGCGAGAATGATATGCCTCGCCTAAGAAAGTTCTCCCCACCCAACGCTGCCACAGTGGGCGTAATCTATATGTAAATATGATTATAATTGGAATCGCTATCCCAATAAAAAATGCTAATTGGGTTGAGTCAATGTAGAAACTAAATATCCTCTGAAGAAGCAAAACGATGAGTAACCAGCAGGTAATCCCGATTATATATAGCCCTCCAGTCACCAGAAAACGGCGAATGATAATCCTGACATCCAGCAACCTGTGCCTTACAACTACATATGTCAAGATAGCGCCATTGAGTAGATTACCGAAATGTGCTAGCGGATACTCTCCTGCCGCCGGGAAAAAGATTGTACTAGCAAAGAAGATAAGAATGCATACGCCAAGCAAAAGGTAGGTAAGTTGATTACGTTCCATAGGGTCTTCAGATGACTTGCGCCTTCGCCATATATATAATAGGTCCCTGCCTCCCACGAAGAAAATTACCAGTACCAAACTAAGCATAGCAACGCCATACTGGACATTAAGACCATCTGGAATTTTCTCCACGCCTCGTGGTATATAACCTAACGAAGCCAGGACAATAGCAATTATGAGGACAAGATATACAAAAGGTATCTTTACACTCTTTGATTTATAAAAAGAGAGCAGAAAATAATGGTACTGGATTCCCATCCACAGACCCATACAAATGCCAATTCTGACCAGGAGAATCTTCTGGTCCATAAGATAATCGCCGCGGAAAAGAACATCTGTGATGCTCCATGTGACGGCTGGAATTATGAATAATAGAAACAGTTTTTGTTTTTTATCCCATGGACGGTTTGCCAGCAGAATGACAAGCAAAGGTATATAAGCAATAGTAGCAATTAAGGGCACCAGCGCATGAGAATTCATTGTCAGCACAATTATTGACAATAATATTATCGCTGTCAAGGGTAGCAGACTGAAAACTTATTATATAAAACAGCAGGAGTGAGGCTTTAGCCTCACTCCTGCTGAGTTGCTTTATCCCTATAAAAGTTAGTGAGCAGTAATCTTCTCAGTTTCTCGTGTTGGAACAGCTTCCACCTTAACGCGGGCTGCACCAAGCAGAGAGAGCACCTCTTCTGTAGGATTAATATGAGTTGGCTTCAAGTGACCTAAATCTGCACCCTGCGCTCGCCGCTGTGAAATAAAGTTAGCGAAAGCTCCTTCTGGAAGTAAAGTAATCGTTACAGGTTTGAAATCTAATTGTTTCATCGCATCGCCATAGGCAAACTTGTAAAGATTGAAGTTATGGATGGCATCCAATTTTTGAAACTCATCATATATAGCTTTTGATAATGCCTGTTCATTTATGAGGCGATTGCCCTTGAGTTCAAGATATATATGCAATGTTGAGTTGTCATCTTCGGTCTCCTTACGAGCTGTCCAGTCAACATAAGGAATACCTGTGTTCTCAACCGCCTGCCATACCAGTCTCTCGGTAATATGCCCAAAGCCGAAGATGTCTATGAGGTCATCAGCTCGCCTCTCGAATAACATCTGGGGAATATCTATGTTCAGTTTCTCGTTACGTAGCGAGGTTATCCTGATCATGTCACCGATTCTATATCTAACCATGGCACCCCCATGAAGGTTGCTAAACACTATTTCATAAACTTCCCCGGGTTTCAACTCGTCCATCAATACGGTTTTCGGCTTATAAGAATGGTCTATCTGAGACTTAAACCATTCCTTTTCCGGAATGAATTCAAAGAAATTTAGAGTTGGGACAAAGGTCATTGCTTCATAATCCCAAACCTGCATGCCACATAGACCTCCTTCTGTGCTGGCATACACTTCCAATGGGGACCTTCCCCAAAGTTCCTTTATCTTATCCTTCAGTATCCCCCCATCAACTCCACCACAGACAATTCCTTTTATTGACCATAGGTCCTTAGGTATCATGGGGCGACCTGCCAGTTTAGCTCTAAGTACTGCCCTTAATACCCTGAATAGAGCCTTCGGATGGCGTAATAATGGGCGAATACTCGCTTTTCCTGAACCGGACTTGAGTTGTTCTCCAACCGCTACCAGAACAGAGGGGAGCCCTCCGAAGACATCTATACCCTGGAACATTGCCTCAGCAAAACCGCTTTTTATCCTCTGTTCAAAAGACATATCTGCACCATTTGAAGGCAGTAACTCGATCCCAATAGCCTGCTGAACCAGGTAACAAAGAATGCCGGATGCATACTCTGGGGGACCTACAGTGAACAACATCTTCAAGTGTTCCCTGATATTCGAGGTATCTCCTCGACCATCACAGGTCGCAAAAAGAGATATGGCCCCCCCTAATTTCTCATATTCACGGGCAAAATCTTCAGATAT
>JAUUZT010000210.1 GCA_030589825.1 Dehalococcoidia bacterium | reverse complement strand
TAAGACATTGAAAAATATATTAAGGGTATTATCGTTGGTAATGGCGCTGTTGCTTACCTTTACTGCCATTGGCTGTTCAAGCAGTTCAGATTCAATAACCATGGGGGGTTCTACCTCGGTTGAGCCATTGGCGATGAGCCTTGCAGAGGAATACGAAGCATATAATCCTGATGCTAAAACGGTTGTTCAGGGTGGTGGTTCCAGTGCCGGAGTTAAAGGTTGTGCCGAGGGTTTACTGGATATAGGACTTGCTTCTAGAGAACTAAAAGCAGATGAAATAAGCGATTGGCCAAGTCTGGTAACAACACATGTTGCCCTTGATGGTGTTGCTATCGTAGTTAATCCTTCTGTCAGCGTTGAAAACCTGTCACTGGAAGAGATAAGAGGTATTTTTGCGGAGGGGTCAACTGACACATGGATTGTAATTAGCCGTGAGGAGGGTTCTGGTACACGAGAGGTTTTCGAGAAGAAAGTAATGGATGGTGTTGATATCGCCCCAAACACTGAGTTTTTAAGTTCTAATGGTGCAATAAAGCAGAAGGTTGCCAGTACTTCTAACGCTATAGGTTACATCTCACTGGGCTATGTAGATTCCTCGGTCAAGACGTTAACTGTTGGTAATATAGCCTGTAACGCAGATAATTGCCGTAATGGTAATTATGCCGTTAGCCGCTATCTCAACTATATAACGATAGGAGAACCGGAAGGTTTGGCTAAGGAATTCATTGAATATTGCCTGAGCACTACCGGGCAGGCAGTGGTAGAAGAGGCGGGCTTCATCAGCCTTGGCTGATAAAGCCCCTTCACCATTTACTTAACTGGCCAAGGAAAGCTGTTAGCATTAATATGGATTGGAATACATATAAATTATGATTATGTTTCGCAGGAAGCTATCTTCTCGCTATTTCATTGACCGCCTGGCGAGGTATGCCATATATGCCTCGGCGTTGATAGCTTTCCTTATTTTATTCACAATAGTTATCTTTATTGTTAAAGGTAGCCTTCCTGCCTTTCGAGAGGTGGGAGTATTTAATATAGTTTTTGGTAGCAGATGGTATCCCAGCAAAGATGCTTTTGGTATTTTAACCATGATAGCCGGTTCGGTGATAACCACTGCACTGGCATTACTGATTGCAGTACCACTGTCTCTGGGATGTGCCATGTTTCTATTTGAAGTTGCTCCGAAGCGAGGACGGAAAATTATCAGGTCGATGGTAGAACTCCTGGTAGGTATACCATCAGTAGTTTATGGGCTGGTCGGTATGATAATTCTAAGCCCTATAATAGTAAGTTTGGGGGGAGGTGGTTCGGGGGCTTCAGTGCTGACAGCAGCTTTAGTGCTGGCGATAATGATTTTACCGACCGTAACCAGCATAACTGAGGACAGTCTCAATGCGGTACCTGTTCGGTATAGAGAAGGAGCTTTCGCACTGGGTGCCACACGCTGGCAAACTATGTACCATGTACTCCTACCGGCCGCGAGGCGAGGTATAGTCACTGCAGTTCTCCTTGGCACGGGAAGGGCTATTGGTGAAACAATGGCTATGGTTATGGTTATTGGTAATTCACCCATATTCCCTACAAGTCTGTTCAGTGCCGCAAGAACGCTCACCGGGAATATAGCAGTAGAGATAGCTGCTGCTACAGGTATTCATGCAAGCACTTTATTTGCTACTGGCTTGGTGCTGCTGGTGTTGATTATGGTTATTAACAGCATCGGCCTGCTTGCTTATGGGAGGCGTATAAAGTGAACATATCAGCGAAGATGACCCAGAGAATTGCCTGGAGTTTAATCTGGGTAGCAGCCATTATTGCTGTAGCTGCCCTGGTAGTAATTGTCGGATATGTGCTGGGGAAAGGTCTTGGGACTATAGATTTCGAGTTTCTGTTCACTACGCCACGGGGAGGGTTGTCCGGAGAGGGAGGAATCTCATCCACAATAGTGTCTACTGTATTGCTGTTGGGAATTACCATGATTATCCTTATTCCCCTGGGAATAGGTACATCAATATATCTGTCAGAATATGCTCCGGATAATAAACTAACGACAATAGTACGCTACAACATAGAGCTATTGGCTGGTGTGCCTTCAATAGTGTTTGGATTGTTTGGCTTTGCTATTTTTGTGCTGGCATTGCACTTTAACTATTCAATCCTTTCCGGAGCCCTTACGCTGGTTTGTCTACTGTTGCCGTTTCTTGTACGCAGCACGGAGGAGGCGATAAAGGCGGTGCCATTATCCCTTCGCGAAGCATCTCTGGCTCTTGGGGCAACTAAATGGCAGACAATTATCAGGGTGGTGTTGCCCGCTGCTGTGCCAGGAATTATTACCGGCATCATACTCTGCGTTGGTAGGGCAGTGGCAGAATCGGCTTGTCTCTATGTAACCATGGGAGGCAGTAGTGCTATGCCGACCTCTATCTTTTCCGGTGGAAGAACAATGGCAGTGCATGTTTTTTATCTTGCCATGGAAACCAATGCTATGGACAAGGCACTGGCTACCGGGGCGGTACTTGTCATGCTTATAATAATTGTCAACCTGGGAACGCGATGGCTGTCAGGTTATCTTCAAAAGAGAATGATGGGAGGAGTGTAATGGACCCCAAGATAAAAATCAGGGAGCTTGATTTCTATTACGGCAATGTGCAGGCTCTTAAAAAGATTAGTATGGATATAAGGGAAAAGAAGATAACAGCGCTAATTGGGCCTTCTGGATGTGGGAAGTCAACCTTTTTACGAACGTTGAACAGGATGAATGATATTATTCCTGAGATTCAGATTAACGGGGAAGTGCTGGTTGATGAATGTGATATCTATGAAAAAGGAACTGATGTGGTGGAGCTGCGAAAGCGTGTGGGGATGGTCTTCCAGCAGCCTAATCCATTTCC
>JAUUZT010000061.1 GCA_030589825.1 Dehalococcoidia bacterium | reverse complement strand
TCCAACATCCATGTCCCTTAGGCGTAGGTATGGCCACGGAAAGGGAACTCATCGCCGCCAGAAAGAGCATTTCAGAGATCAATAAAGACCTTGGAGCTGATTCGCTCGGTTATCTCAGTCTGGAAGGATTGCTAAAGGCAGTAGGATTGCCCAAGGATACCTTCTGCCTGGCTTGCTTTAATAATGACTATCCCATACCTGTACAAGCGGAAATGAAGCAAATGGTTATCGAAAGTGGAAAGGAAGGAGCTTAAGTGAAGCGTAAAATTAGGCAAAAATATCAGTCTTCTGGAGTTGATGTTGAGATAGCTGATAAGATAAAATTGGCGATTGGAAAACAAGCAAGGACTACATTCAATACTAATGCACAAAGTTTTGGGTCTTTTGGGAGCCTATTTAAATTGGATGGGTGCAAGGAGCCTGTTCTGGTCTCCAGTGCTGATGGAGTAGGAACAAAACTAAAGATTGCCTCACTCGTTAATAAGCATGACACTGTAGGTAGTGACATTGTAAACCACTGTGTTAATGATATCCTTTGTAGTGGTGCTAGGCCTCTATTTTTCCTTGATTATATTGCTATGAGTAAGCTTTTACCTGAACAAGTAGAGGCTGTAATATCTGGCATAGCTAAGGCCTGTAGGGAAGTTGGCTGCTCATTGATTGGCGGTGAGACTGCAGAAATGCCAGGCATTTATTTGACAGGGACTTATGATTTGGTTGGCTTTATTGTAGGTGTGGTAGAGAAAAATAACATCATAGATGGTAGTTTGATATGCGCTGGAGATTTAATTCTTGGCCTGCCTTCTTCTGGCTTACATACCAATGGTTATTCTCTGGTTCGAAGAGTTTTTAAAATAGAGGAGGAACCCTCACGATTATATGATTTCTATCCTGAATTAGGAGGGACTCTTGGTGATGAATTACTTCGGGTTCACCACTGTTATTACACTGAAATTAAACCGGTTTTGCCATTGATTAAAGGTTTGGCTCATATTACTGGTGGTGGGTTTGAGGGAAATATAAGCCGCATTTTACCAAATGGAACCTGCGGGCATCTAAGTAAAAGGTCATGGGAAGTACCGCCAATTTTCAATTTGATACAGAAGCGAGGTGATATCGCAGAAGAAGAAATGTATCAGGTATTTAACATGGGGATAGGTATGACTGTTGTCTGTTCGGCACAACAGGTTGATAATTTAATTGGTTTTCTACCACAGGCAAAAGTGATAGGAGAAATCATAAATACAACTAGAGGTAAAACAGTAGTTATTGATTAAGGAGGAGATATGCGTTCTATTATTAGTGTTTCGAACAAATCTGGAGTAACGGACTTCGCAAGAGGATTACAAGACCTCGGTGTTAAAATATTTAGTACAGGTGGCACTCAGAAAGCGATGAAACAAGCAGGATTAGATATTCATGGCATTTCTGAACTTACTGGTTTTCCTGAAATACTTGATGGGAGAGTAAAGACGCTACATCCTGCAGTCCATGGAGGTATTCTTGCTAGGCGTGACCTTACCCAGCATTTAGCAGAATTAGCTAACAATAATCTTGAACCTATCGATATAATTGTAGTAAATCTTTATCCATTTGTAGAAACCGTGCGCAAGGAGGGAGTCTCCTTGGATGAAGCACTGGAGAATATCGATATTGGGGGGCCATCCATGCTCCGATCAGCTGCCAAGAACTTCTCCTCTGTTCTAGTTATAGTCGATCCCGAGGATTATGCTCCTATTCTGCAAAAGCTGAGGGAGGGTAAGATAGACATGAAGGAAAGGCAGCGTTTAGCACAGAAAGCATTTCAACATGTAGCTATCTATGATACTGCTATTGCTGAATACTTGCGGGAGGAAGAAGACATATTACCTGAAGAGATGACTATTGCGCTGAAGAAATCATCTGCTCTTAGATATGGGGAGAATCCTCATCAGCAGGCGGCTTTTTATGTTCAGCAAGAGCTTAAGGAAAAGAAAAATAGCCTGTCTTTGTTAGAGCTCCTTAATGGTCCTCAGATATCCTTTAATAATCTTCTCGATTTTGATGCAGCTGTGGATATACTTGGTAATTTTAGTACAACTACAGTAGCAGTATTTAAGCATACTAATTCTTGTGGACTCGCTAGTCATGATAATCTTGCTGAAGCTTATCGTAGAGCATTATCAGGGGATCCCATAGCTGCGTTTGGTGGAGTAGTTGCCAGTAATTTAGTAATTGATCTGGCAACAGCAGAAGAGATTAATAAGCATCATTATGATGCCGTGATTGCTCCAGGGTATGATAAAGAATCTCTGGAATTACTGGGGAGGAAGAAAAGCCTGAGACTTGTAATACTTCCTCAACTCGCTAATGCATCTATGCCAGGTGAAAGTTTTCTTGACTTTCGTCGTGTTAAAGGGGGATTTTTAGCTCAGACTGCTGATGTTATTAGTGAAGGAGAGTCCTCTCCACATGTGGTTACCAATCGTCAGCCAACAGAGCAAGAACTATCAGATTTACTATTCGCATGGAGAGCGGTAAAATGTATCAAGTCCAATGGCATAGTCATTGCAAAAGATAGAACCCTTTTAGGGATGGGAGCAGGTCAGCCTAGTCGTGTGGTTAGTGTAGAACTAGCACTAAAAAGAGCTGGCACTGAGACCAATAATAGTGTCATGGCCTCAGATGCATTTTTCCCCTTTCCTGATGGGCCGGAATTGGCTTTTAAAGCAGGCGTAACAGCAGTCATTCAGCCCGGTGGTTCTAAAAAGGATGAGGAGGTTATTTTTGCAGCAAATAAATATAATATAGCTATGGTATTTACTGGGACACGTCATTTTAGACATTAATAAATTACTATAAATAAAAAGGAGAGGGCAAAATGATAAAGTTCACTGATGAAATGAAAGAAGTTGCAGATAAAGGAACACCTTTTATAATGGCAACAGCGTCGTCTGATGGAGAGCCAAATGCAGTACCAATAACCTTTGCTAAAATTGTCTCTGACGATGAGATAATCCTTGTAGATAATTTTATGAAGAAGTCTATACAAAACATAGAAGCCAATCCAAAGGTATCAGTATCAGTATGGGCAAAGATGGACACAGGTAAGACAGTAGGATACCAATTCAAAGGTGAAGCAAGAAATGAGAAATCAGGGGAGCTATTCAATAAGGCAGTAGAATGGACCAAAAGCAAAGCCCCTCAACTAAATCCTAGAGGGGTGGTAATAGTTAAGGTTGATTCTATTTACATAACTACTGCAGGACCTACTGCTGGTAATAAAGTGGAATAGATAGCTATATAGGTGGAATGGCTCTTTATGAGGTAAATGGCAATCCGATTGCCAAACTAAGTAGGATGCCAGGTATTAGCCCTAAATTGAGCAGGGGTCTCTGATTGAGTCAGTTGGAGTGGCTAGCAATATAGCTTTGTATAGAGGCAAATTACAGGGTTGCAGTTAACCTCTTAGAACTTTTCGGACAGCACTAGCTACATTTTCATGATCTGGTACTACAAAATCCTGAAGTTTTGGGCTGAATGGAATATGTACGTTTTTCGCACCGACTCTTAAGATAGGTGCCTCAAGATAGCTAAAAGCCTCTTCCTGAATAGTCGCGGCAATCTCAGCGCCCCATCCTGCACGCTTCCATGTTTCGTGGGCTACAATAAGATGATGTGTCTTCTTTACTGAATTGAGTACAGTTTGTTTATCCCATGGAACAAGAGTTCTTAAATCAATAACTTCACTATCGATCCCTTCCTTTTGAAGATATTCGGCAGCAGTCAATGACTCATGCAGCATTCGTGAAGTTGAAACAATGGTCACATTTGTACCCTGCCTCTTTATATCGGCAACTCCAAATGGAATATAATATTCTTCTTCCGGAACAGGCCCCTTTGTTTCATATAGTTTTTTATGTTCAAAACAAATCACTGGATCGTCAGCTTTCAAAGCAGTTTTAAACAGGCCTTTCATATCATATGGAGTGGAAGGCACAATAATTTTAATTCCTGGAATATGCATGAAGAGTGTTTCTATAGATTCTGAATGTTGGGCGGCGCCTGATCTGGTTATCCCATCTGGTCCTCTTAAAACCAGGTGTACTTTTGCTTGTCCCCCAGTCATATATCTGAATTTCATTATTTGATTTGTCACCGCTGTCATTCCTGTGAATAGGAAATCGGCGAAATGGAATTCAGCGACAGGTCTCATGCCGGCGAGGGCAGCCCCTAACGCAGAACCCAAAAGTACCTCCTCTGATATTGGTGTATCAATTACTCTATCGGGGAATTTACCTAAAAGTGATTTATATGCGCCGAAAATCCCTCCCTGCTTGGCGATATCCTCTCCATATGTAAAGATTGTTGGGTCCTTCGACATCTCTTCTAGCATCGCCTCTCCCAAGGCTTCTGCAAAGGTTAATTCACGCATTTCCCCTCCTGTCAATTAAGACATCTTTTATCTAATCAATGCAATATGTAGCATCAGCGAAAAGGTCCTCAAGAGCAGATTCGACCGGTGGCCAGGCACTTTGCTGTGCAAATTTTACAGCTTTATCAATTTCCTTTGCTGCATCATTCCAAACTTTATACTTCTCAGCAGCAGTAAGCAGGTTCATTTCTGTTAGTTTTTTCTCAAACTGCCCAATGGGTTCTTTCTGCCAGTACAATTCGACCTCTTTCTTGTTTCTGTACATCTGGTCCTTATCGCCAACGTAATGCCCCTTAATGCGGTATGTTTCAGCTTCTATTAGAGTAGGTCCTTTCCCTCGCCTTGCTCTATCAACTGCATGCATACTTGCCTCATAGACAGCGATTACATCATTCCCGTCTACCGAGACAGCAGGTATATTGTATCCTGTAGCTCTGTCGGTGATGCTTTTCCCTGTCGTTGTTTGTTCCTTCCATGTAGAGGCGAAATGGTTATTTTCTGCGATGAAGATTACAGGTAACTTAAATACGGCACACCAGTTCATTGCTTCAGCAACCGCCCCTCTATTAGAAGCTCCATCACCAAAGAAAGCTACTACAACCTGGTCAGTCTTCTTTATCTTTATCGCCATCCCTGCCCCGGATGCGATAGGCAAACCTCCTGCCACCTCTCCATTTGCTCCCAGGACACCAATGGAGAGGTCTGCAATGTGCATTGATCCTCCCTTGCCGCGACAATACCCGGTTACTTTCCCATAGAGTTCTGACATCATCTTGCCAATGTCTGCACCCTTTGCAATCATATGTCCATGGCCTCTATGGGTGGAAGTGATATAGTCTTCCTTACTGAGATTTGCCATCGCTCCTGTAGCGATAGCTTCCTGTCCGATATACAGGTGGACATAGCCAAGTACTTCTCCTTTAAGAGAAAGTTCCTCAGCTTTGGTTTCAAACGAACGAATTCGCACCATAGTGCGATAAAGTCCAAGTAAAAAATTCTTTGAGTATTTCATCTATACCTTCTTTAAAAAGAGTATTATGCTACCAACTATCTTCATTATAAAGCATAAAGAGGGTAGAGTACGAGAAAATATTGAAATAGAAATAGATATCATAGGGAATTGTTTTGAGAGTAAATTTCTCATCATCACTATTTTACTCTAAGTGAAGCATTGTAGTTTTAAGGTGTTAGCATTCTTGATTTTTGTTCTGGTATTATTGAACGCTTTTCCAATGCTCATATCTATCCTTCAGGATAGTGGGTTTCTTTTTAAAAAGAAAAAATTGGAAGGATTTCGCAT
>JAUUZT010000090.1 GCA_030589825.1 Dehalococcoidia bacterium | reverse complement strand
TTATTGCGATATCGGTTTATTTGAGATGATTTAATGCTAAAGCAAAGAGTCATTACTGCTATTTTCGGTTTAATTCTTATCATAATTGTTAATTGGTTTGGTTCCCCATTGTTCAGCTTCTATATTGCAGGTATAACTGTTCTTGGTACTGTTGAATTTTATAAGCTGGAAAGCAGTTTAAATAAGCATTATTTATTGCTATATATGGGATTGCTTTTTTCCGTACTACTTGTGCTAAGCCCTCATTACTCCAATACTGTTATATTTCCTATATGCGTAACTATAATACCGATTGTTTCACTATTATTACTTTTTCACTACCAATCGAGTAACAAAAGAGTATTCTCAAGCTGGACATGGATGATAGCAGGGGGAATATATATTGGATGGATGCTCAGTTACTGGATTAGCCTGCGTATTTTGGGTAATGGAAGAGCCTGGGTTTATCTTGCTATGTCTATTATATTCGCCAGTGATACAGGTGCCTATTTTATTGGTAGAAAATGGGGGATAAATAAAATGGCTGCTAATATAAGCCCGAAGAAAACATGGGAAGGCGCTATTGGTGGAGTATTAAGTGCCATTGCAGCTTCTATTATCATATCTACTATACTTTGTCGTATTGAGCCTTTACCTCTAAGCTATTGGCATCTTATAATATTTGCCATTTTAGTCAGTATATTTGCTCAGTTTGGCGACCTTGTTGAATCTGTTCTCAAACGTAGTGTTGGAGTAAAACAATCAGGTAGATTTCTACCAGGACATGGAGGATTCCTTGATCGTTTTGATAGCCATATATTCGTTGGAGTGATGGCTTACTATTATGTATTGTCTTTCAATGCAGGCTGGCCCAGCTGGTTTTGGTAGATATATGGCATTAATCTGAAATATTCAACAACAATATATAGCAATCTATTTAATTACACATAATATTGACTCATACTGTTCTTATTTGAAATGGTAAATATTTTTTATAAGACCTTATATAATCAAGAATTGAAGAGGTTAATACTCTTTATTTGGATGATGTTGTCACGTATCACTGCTGCTTTCTCAAATTCCCAATTCTTAGCTGCTCGTTTCATTTCTGATTCCATTTCCTTGATTTTTTTATATAATTCCTCTTTCGATAACTGATCAGATAGATAAGGCGCTTGAGGTTCTGATACTACTCTAAATCGTTCAGTAATATCCCTTATCTCTTTTTTTATACCCCTTGGTATTATTTCATGCTCTCTGTTATATGTAAGCTGGATTTCTCGACGTCGAGATACTTCTTTTATTGCCCTGCTCATACTTCCAGTTATAGTATCTGCGTACATAATAATATGTCCATTAATATGACGTGCAGCCCGACCCATAGTCTGAACAAGTGCTTCAGAGGACCTTAGATACCCTTCCTTATCAGCATCAAGTATCACTACTAAACTTACCTCAGGTAGGTCCAGTCCTTCACGGAGTAAGTTAATTCCAACAATAACATCGTAAACACCAAGACGTAGTTCACGAAGAATCTCTATTCTTTCAAGGGTATTAACTTCAGAGTGCAGATACTGTGTCTTAATTTCCATCTCTTTAAGATAATCAGTTAATTCTTCTGCCATTCTTTTAGTCAATGTAGTAACAAGGCATCGTTCTCCCTTGTTAACTCGCAACTTTATTTGATGAATTAAATCATCTATTTGTCCCTTTACAGGTTTAACGTCTATATCTGGTTCCAATAATCCGGTGGGTCGAATCAATTGTTCTACTACCTGCTGGCTATGCTCATATTCGAATTGTTTCGGTGTTGCAGATACATAAATAGCTTGATTAATGCGCTCGTTAAATTCTTCAAGTTTCAGAGGACGATTATCTAAAGCCGAAGGTAATCGGAAACCATAATCGATCAAGGTTTGTTTTCGGGACATATCACCAAAATACATACCCTTTATCTGTGGCAAGCTCATATGTGATTCGTCGATAAACAGCAAGAAATCATCAGGAAAATAATCAAGTAATGTCCAGGGAGAACTACCAGGTTTTCGTCTCTGTAGATGTCTGGAGTAGTTCTCCACACCGCTACAATAACCTATTTCCTGAAGCATTTCTATATCATAATTTGTTCTAGACTCTAGTCTTTGTGCTTCAAGTAGTTTGTTTGTTGACATTAGTTCGTTTATTCTTTCTTTTAGTTCTTCCTTTATATCACTAATAGCAATTAGCAATTTTTCATGAGTGGTTACAAAATGTTTGGCAGGGTAAATATCTAAGCATTCACGGTATGATAGAATTTCGCCGGTTAAAGGATTGATTTCCACAATTCTTTCGACTTCATTACCAAATAATTCAATTCTAAATGCTGACTCTTCATAAGACGGCTGTATTTCTAATGTATCACCCCTGACACGAAATTTCGTTCTGACAAGTTCAATATCGTTCCTTTCATATTGCATGTGAATAAGGCGACGGATTAAATCATTTCGTCTGTAAACTTTTCCTGTCTCCAGGGTAACCTTAAAATTGTAATATTCTTCAGGAGAACCTAAACTGTAAATACATGAGACCGAAGCTACTATAACTACATCTCGTCGCTCGCAAAGTGATTTAGTAGCAGCATGACGTAGCTTGTCAATCTCATCATTTATATCGGTTTCTTTTTCTATATAAACATCAGTACTTGGGACATATGCTTCAGGTTGGTAGTAATCATAGTAGCTGACGAAGTACTCAACAGAATTTTGAGGAAGGTATTCCTTTAATTCGGCAGCCAGTTGAGCTGCCAATGTTTTATTATGACAAACTATCAGGGCTGGCCTCTGTGCTCTCTCAATCACATTTGCCATAATAAAGGTTTTACCACAGCCAGTTACACCAAGTAATGTTTGTTCACGATACCCTTTCTTCAGTCCAGATATCAATTCATCTACGGCTAAATCCTGATTGCAGGCAAGTTTAATTTTTGAAGATATAATAAAATCAGACATAGCAACTATCCTATTTTAATAATATTATAAATAATAATTTGGTGAAAATAGGTCTATACAAAATAAACAGGCGTTATGTAAACTATGAATGTGATAGGAATAATACTATTTCTGTACTCTTTATCAATTAGACAAAACTCTTGAAAATACTATCAATCTCACTTTGTTCCTAGTTGCTGCAATGCTAATCTTATTTTCTCCTCAAGTTTCAATGCAGACGAACTCTGTATGGCCGATATAGCTTTAGAAGCCTCTCTTAACGAATAACCCAAACTGGTCAAGGCT
The DNA here is from genome assembly GCA_030589825.1 of Dehalococcoidia bacterium. Classification (GTDB taxonomy): domain Bacteria; phylum Chloroflexota; class Dehalococcoidia; order GIF9; family AB-539-J10; genus JAUUZT01. The sequence goes on along the minus strand of JAUUZT010000090.1, from coordinate 1,452 downwards.
GCAACAGCCTCAGCGTTTTCAGGATCTAACGGTATAGCTTCTTCACCCCATTCCTTTTCAAGTTTCCCTTTCAATTCAACAATTAATCTATTAGCTACTTTCTTGCCAATACCAGGGACTTGTACTATAACCTCAACACTGCTACTTGTAATAGCTAATACGAGTTGCTTGGGATTCAGACTGGAAAGCAATGCAAGCGCTACCTTAGGGCCAATACCAGAAACTGAAATTAAATCTTCAAATAATGTTAATTCTTCTTTTGAGGAAAAACCGTATAGAGAAACGTTGTCAGTCCTCAAATGAAAGTGAATAAACATAGATATAGAACTACCAGTATCCCCGAATTGATCCAAAGTATATCTCGATGAATATACTTTAAACCCAATTCCATTAACTTTTACAATAACGGAATTATGATCACTATATTCCAAGGTTCCATCAAGAGTAGCTATCATTTTAACTTCTTTCTGATACCCATCGTTCAAAATGGCTACAACAAATATGACAAATAGCAACTGCTAAGGCATCAGAAGCATCATACGGTTCCGGTGTCTTAGAAAGGCCAAGTTGAATTTTTACCATTTCTTGCACTTGTAATTTATCACTCCGTCCATAGCTGGTAACATTTTGTTTAACCTGGGTTGGAGAGTAATAGAAAATGGGTAATCCTTGTTTAACTGCCGCAAGTATAGCTACTGTTTTTGCAGCACCGATAGCAAATGCAGTACGAACATTTTTCCCCAAGAACTGTTGTTCAATGGCAACCTCGTCAGGAGATGACTTTTTAATAATATCGGTTAATCCATCGTAAATATAGCACAACCTATTCTCTATAAGCGTTTGTGAATTTGCACTCAATACCCCGAAATCAATAGCCCTCAAACCATCGTGAGTCTCTACAACACCATAACCCATATTCATTGTTCCAGGGTCAATACCGAGAATGCGCATGTTAAGTCTTGTTTCAGTCTTTTTGTAAAGCTGTTCCAGAGAATTCGACATTGGTAAATACATGCTGCACATCATCTAGCTCTTCTAAAAGTTCCAGAAGGATTACTACTTGAGATTCCTGTTTTTCATTTAGCACCATCGTAGTTTGAGGTATTTGTGCGAAATCTGTTGATACAATGGTTTTTCTTGATTTGATTATTTTTCTTACTTCCTCTAGATCTTGTGGCTTTGTATATATCTCTACATATTCATCACTGGTTTTAACATCATCTGCTCCTGCATCTATAGCAAATAAAGCAAACTCGTCAGAATTAACATCATCGTTGTCTACAGTTACTATCCCCATACTCTGAAAATTCCATGAAACACAGCCACTCTCACCCATACTTCCACCATGGCGGGCTAAAAGTTGACGAACATCCTGGATAGTACGATTCCGATTACTAGTTAAAGCTTTAACGAGAATCGCAGCTCCACCTGGTCCATATCCTTCAAGGACCA
>JAUUZT010000183.1 GCA_030589825.1 Dehalococcoidia bacterium | reverse complement strand
CGATACACACCTGGGCCTGTATACGCAGGTGGAACAGATTGATAAAACATTTCTGAGGGAACATTTTGAGGATGAAGACGGCAACCTGTATAAGCCGTTATTACCCTCAGCCTACCTGGACTGGACAGAGGAAGACCTGCTGAAGCAGAGGGAGAAGCATGCAGCCCTGAATCAGGGGGAATATTATGTTGAGCGCGATGTAAACATTGGTGGTGGAAACCTGGATGAAATCGCCTCCGCATTTCACGGTCATGATGCGACGCCTGTTGGTGGAGATGTTCAACCCCCCGTTGAAGGACCACGTAAATATCGCTATGATTTCATTGACGTGATGAACTTGAAGACGAATGAAACACATCCCAATCATGAAACACTTTTTCGCCTGCTTGATGTGCTCAACAACGAGCCTGATGAGACCTTCCCCGAGGAGATCGAGAAAGTACTTGATGTCGATACTTCGCTACGGTATATTGCCGTGTGTGCTGTGGCTGGCATACTGGATAGTTACTCAGGACTTGGCCATAATTATTACCTTTATGAGATTGACGGCTGGTTTACTATTATTCCCTGGGATATGAACGAAGCCTTTGGGGTCTTCAATTGTGGCATAAACAACAGAGGAATGATTGATTTCTACATCGATGAGCCAACCTGTGGCCCTATGAGCGAGAGGCCGCTTATCGATCGCCTTTTGTCCCATCAACCCTATCTGGATAGCTATCATCAACATATCAGGGAGTTGCTGGATGGGCCCTTCAAAATCAGCAGGATGATATCAAGAATAGATGAACTGGTTGATCAGGTTTATCCCTTCGTGGAGTCTGATGAGTTAAAATTCTTCAGCACCGAAGAGTTTAAACTAAATCTGGTTAGAGGTGTAGGCAACAGTCCCGGTTTGAAAACATATATCATCAAGCGCAGCACTTCAGTCAGGCGACAACTTGAAGGAGAGCAGCCGAGCGCTGGCGATGGAGGGGGGAATGGTGGTCGCTTGAAGCCGTTTATAAGGGAATGGTAAACGAAAGTACCGTTAGAGAAGAAACTCCAGTGCAGGGAAAGGCTGTGGTGACTTCTGAACAGCGATTCGAGCGGAAGTTCTTTGTACCACCCGGAAAGAAAGAACTTGCCTGTACTTTGCTGCGCCAGGTATGCCGTCCCGATATTGAATATCCATGTAGCAAGATTAACACCCTCTATTTTGATACCCCTGACCTGGATCAGTACCAGAGGTCAGCTTCGGGAGAATTCAGGAAGGACAAAGTACGTATCAGGTGGTACGACGGAACGAAAGATTCCCGAGGGGAGATCCCTGTGTTTTTAGAATTAAAATCGAGGCGTGGATTTGCCAGCAGTAAACAGCGACGACGGATGCTGGTATCATCAGAATTGCTGGAGATGTCCAGCCTGTCGGTGGGTATTGTGAATAAGGGAATGTTGCTGGATACACTGGCTGGATTTGGCCATTACCTGGATAATCCGTTGCGCCCGGTTATCCTGGTGACCTATTCCCGTTATCGGTTCAACGAAATGTTTACCGGGATGCGCGTGTCATTTGATTATGATATCCGCTCCTCGATAGTGGCAGCAGATATATGAAATGGTGAGCAGAAATTGTTGCTACGGGGTGCAGTCATTGAGATTAAAGGGCTGACATTGGAGATACCACCGACCCTCAGGCAAATAAAGCTTGTGGTTCCCGATTGGGGGCGGTTCTCAAAGTACGCTTTTAGTATTGATTCACATCTGTCAGGGCCAGGTTCAGTAGGCAGGCTCTGGCCCTCCGGTCGAATCGGGGAGCAGTGACAAGGAAAAGGGAACAGCATGAAAGTGAAATCTGCAGGCAGGCTGTCAGTATTATTTTAAGGTCTTTTTCTTCTTGTTGTTACGCTTATCTTCAGGTGACTGGAACTTTCGTAACATGGTGGCCATCTCACTTAACCTCTTCTCTACTTTATAGTTGATACTGTTTCTGGGGTAATCACCGTCTTTCTTCTTCTTGCCGGCGCTGACCCCGGTGATTACCGCTATCCCTTCATCAATAGTGCTGACCGCATATATATGGAATTGTTCTGTCTTAACCGCCTCTACTACCTCATCCCGCAGCATCAGGTTTTCCAGGTTTTTTCTTGGTATCATTACTCCCTGTTCCCCTGTAAGCCCTCGTGCTTCACATGTTTGAAAGAAGCCCTCGATTTTCTGGTTAACGCCGCCGATGGGTTGGATTTCGCCCTTTTGGTTTACCGACCCAGTAACTGCTATGTTTTGCTTAATGGGAATATCTGACAGGCTTGATAACAGGGCATAAATCTCGGCTGATGATGCGCTATCCCCATCTACTCCCTGGTAGGATTGTTCAAAACACAGACTGGCGGACAGTGAGAGTGGTTGCTTTTGGGCGTATTTCCATCCCATGTAGCCATTGAGAATGAGGACTCCCTTATCATGTATCTTTCCGCTAAGGTCGGCTTCTCTTTCAATATTTATTACTCCTCTTCGCCCCAGGAATGTTTTGCAGGTGATTCGGGACGGCTTGCCAAAGGAGATATCTCCCAGGCTGTATACACTGAGTCCGTTAATCTGCCCTACCACGGCTTCAGAGACATCTATCATGATAGTTCCCTTGTCAATCATTTCTTTTATTCGTTCGTCGGGCAGGTTGTGGCGAAAACGTCTCTCCTCTACCGCACGTGTCACGTGGCATTCTGATACCATTTGAGCCCCATCTTTATTTGTCCAGTACTCTGATTCTTCCAGAAGCTCCTGGATGCCTGCAAATCTGGAAGTTAACTTCTCCTGGCTATCCACCATTCTGGAGGCTACCTCTATGACCTTTGCAACAGCGGTTTTATCAAAATGGCAGGTCTGATGTTTCTGGCAGAACCCGGCAATGAAGGCGGCAAATGACGTTATATTTTCCCTGGTATTATCTATCTCAAAATTGAAATCAGCCTTTACCTTGAAAATCTCCCAGAAATCCTCATCATATGTAGAGAGTAACTGGTATGTCCTGTTATCTCCGATGATTATTATCTTGACGTTGAGAGGAATTGGCTGAGGTTTCATACCTTGAGGAATAGAAAGCCCGAACTGTTCGCCAGGGTCCTCAACACGCAGTTCCTTGGTCTTGATTGTTCGTTTCAGCGCTGGCCATACTGCTGGATTTGATAGCACATCTGTGGCATTTAACAGCAAATATCCACCATTGGCTGCATGGAGAGCTCCTGGCTTCAACATGCTGTGAT
>JAUUZT010000108.1 GCA_030589825.1 Dehalococcoidia bacterium | reverse complement strand
CATAATCATAGCTATAGTATTAACTAATAAGGTGTTATCGCCAATAGCATGTTCGAATCTATCCCACCGATGGGGGTACTTTCATATATCAGTATCAAAAAGAAGCAAACCCCAATTTCTGGGGAGGTTTACTTAAAATAGGGGAATTGGTTTACTCACTCACCACCGTTGCTTTGTGTAGCAGTAATCCTGAATTTTGATCTACAAGGAGATATACACCGGGTATAAGACTTACTGAAATTTGTTCTCCGGAATTGATTGATATCCGCTTGATCATTCTTCCTGTGATATCCAGTATGCCAATCTCTGCCTGACTTCCTCCGACGATATCTATGTGTCCGATACCGGGAACAGAGAGCAAATTGACCACTGGTACTATTGGAACACTTGAGGAGGTTTCTCCTGATATACCCACGGGCCAGGAGGTGTTAATCATGCATACTCCCGAACCGGATCCTGTCATGGCTACTGCGATAAGTGGTGTGGGATAAAGATTTGACTTCAGAAGACACATATCAGCTCCACCGGAAGAGGGAAGAACAACCGATGGCTCAAGGGTTGGCGATACAAAGGTTAGATATGGGCAATAAAAAGAAGTGCTGGTTATTGCAGCTAACCTCCATTGACTCTCATCCAGATAGCAGTCAAAGGATTTTAAGGAACCTGGAAATTCATAACGGTCCTGAAAATATCCATCATCACCTCTGATTAGCGTGAGATATGAGCCACTCCAACCCAGAATCTCGGGATAGGGTGTGGATGGACCGGTGATATTGGGAATAAAGTCAAGGTGAGGAAAAAACAGAGATCCATCATTGCTACTCCATATTGTGTTACCAACTATCAGAGAATTTACCCACATTACCGGGTCGTCTCCAAAATTGGAAACAGCAAGACAGGGCATTGGGGAATCACAGATATCCATAGAGGGGAAGTACATAGCACCTGAACCTCCCACCACAACTCCTGTGTGTCCGTCCCGGACTGTGACATAACCATTCATAACACTGGCTCGGTCAATTGAGTATCCCATTTCTGACCAGCCATTACCTGTAGCGTCACCTTCTGTTACACGAATCCAGGAATCTGTAGTTGATTGCGTAGGGGCAGACCAGAGAGCATTCCCCGTTTGTCCATCCAGAGCAAAAAAGGTGCAGTTTTCCCCACCGTATACCTTCGACACCAGAACAACCGCATCTCCTGGTTCAGGACCAATTGACCTTTGCACGAATTGAACTGCATTATTCTGGCTGGAGCTCCAGAGAATGTCACCAGTTGCACCTGAGATTGCAGTGACGGCATATTCAAGGCCAGTCCCAACAGCCAGATCGGCAATTCCATCAAAATCTGCGTCACCAATTGTTCTCAAACAGCCAGTTTTATAGGCCCCCGGTATACTGTCATTCAGCCAGAGAATTTCACCTGAGATTCCATCAAGACAGATAATTCCGTAGCCATAAGCTTCTCCGGATGCTGCAAAAATATCCTCGGTCCCATCATCATTTACATCACCGGCGCATTCCACTGCCACGATACCGCCAGAGGGAATAGCAGACCATTCAATAGAATAGGGTCCTGCAAAGAGAACGATTGATAGAAGACAGTACATCATTTATCCTCACAATCCGTAGGAATCAGCAAAGCTTATTTAACCAGCACAATTCGAGATGTATTGGATAGCACCCCATCTCCAGTAAGAAGCACAAAGTAAACACCCGAGGATAGAGATTCCCCTGATTCGCTGTAACCATCCCATATCACGGAATACTGACCCTCTTCATTACCTCCAATCTGCACTGTTCTAATCCTGCGGCCAGTAATGTCGAAAGTATCCATGTTCATTGTTGTAAGCCCTGGAGAATGAAATTCAACCGTAACAGTTGAGGTTGCGGGATTGGGATGTATTGAAGTGATTAGGAACATGCTCGCAGGAATTTGAAGAAAAATCTCTGGTGATATTGAGGTTTCATTAACCTTCAGTCCAAGGCTGAAGAGCCGTCCAGCGGCAATAGACAAGAACTCCTCATTAGGATGAGGTATATCGCATTGCCCATAGGCATTCCATCCCCATGCAACTATCGAACCGTCTGCTTTCAACCCAAGGCTATGTCGCCAACCTCCGGCAATTGCAACGAAATCTGTATTAGGTTCAGGTACATCGCATTGGCCGTAGGGATTCCATCCCCATGTTACTATAGATCCGTCAGTTTTCAAGCCCATGCTGTGCCAAGCCCCAGCAGTAACAGCAACAAAATCAGTATTGGGTTCAGGTACGTTGCTCTGGCCGTACTCATTATCTCCCCATGCTACTATTGATCCATTACTCTTCAGCCCGAGACTATGAACACTGCCCCCTGCTATCGCAATGAAATCTTGGTTAGGAGAGGGTACATCGCACTGGCCACAACCGTTATTACCCCAGGCAACGATTGACCCATTCTCTTTCAAACCAATACTGTGATATTGACCTCCAGCTACAGCTATGAAATCGGTGTTGGGTCCAGGTACGTTGCATTGGCCATAATCATTGTTTCCCCACCCTACAATCGGGCCATCACTTTTTAGACCAAGACTATGGTAGAAAAGAAACCCTTGTGCAATTGCAACAAAGTCCTGATTCGGGGATGGTACATTACACTGACCACAATTGTTGCGGCCCCATGCTACAATAGAACCGTTTTCCTGTAAGCCAAGGGAATGAAACCCTCCACCTGCAACGGCAATGTAGTCCTGATTAAGAATATTGGGAAGATCACACTGTCCTGAACCATTGGCTCCCCATGCTACCACAGTGCCGTCACCTTTGAGCCCAAGTGAGTGATATCTTCCGCAGGCCACGCTGACATAACCAAAGTTCGGAGATGGAACACTGGATTGACCTTGTTCGTTTGCTCCCCATGCAACAATCGTACCATCAGACTTTAACCCGAGGCTATGATATCTGCCTGCAGCAACAGCAACATAATTCTGGTTTGGAGAGGGAACATTACACTCACCATATAGATTACTGCCCCATGCAACAATCGTACCGTCATTCCTCACTGCAAGGCTGTGATACTGACCCGCTGCTACTGAAACAACACCTGTGGCTGTATCTGGAACATCGCACTGCCCCAGGCCATTGTATCCCCAGGCGATAACCGATCCATCATCTTTTATGGCCAGATTGTGATAAGCCCCACCTGCAGCTGCAGCGAAGTCCTGGTTCGGTGAAGGAACTAAACACTGACCATATGTATTATCACCCCACGGGACGATTACCCCGTCTTCTTTGATACCAAGGCTGTGCTCCCACCCTGTGGAAATGGCAATAAAGTTCTCATTGGGTTCGGGCACATCACATTGACCCAAATCGTTCTTTCCCCATGCAACTATCGATCCATTATCCTTCAGCGCAACAGAGTGAAATCCACCAGAGGAGACAGCAGTGTAGTTCTCATTGGGTCCAGGAGGGTCTGATTGCAAGCCCCATACAGCGATAGACCCATCATTCTTAAGGCCAATACTGTGGTCACATCCTGCTTCTATTGCTACGAAGTCTGAGTTAAGTCCATCGGGAATATTACACTCACCATATTCATTGCTTCCCCATACTTCGATGGAACCAATAGGAAGAGCTGATGCTTTTTGCGGGATGAACTGAATAAGAATAATGAGCATTAAGAGGAAAGAGGCTGTCATACTGATAATTCCTCCTTACTATTCAACTACTTATAATATTAGACACTTTCAGTTGCGGGACAACCTTATCTTCTATCAGGGAGTTACAGTTACTGTTGGATGTAACCGCTTTCAAAGCTCGTGCTGGCGATTTCTCTGCAACCGAAAGGGAGGTTATTCCGAAGCAGTCATAACACAGAGCAGCCAATCTACTTGATAACCCTGTGTGTTAAGGATCGTTTGATCTTCTCTGTTTCCTGAGCACTCGTTCAGTAATGACCTGTCTTTTCCAGTAATCTCCGAGCGCTTCAATCTCTTTCCTCTTCTCCTGCGGCAGTTTGAGCAGACATAGCCACTGTGTTATTCTGTCCGAGGACACTCCATGCCTTTCAGCAAGCTGCTTTCTGGTCAGGCTATCCCGGACCATTTCGTCGTTTAGCTCCTTAGCGTAGATCACAGGATTTCGATATTTACTGGATACAGATCTTACTTTCGACATATCAAGGCGCCTTATAGAAAAGGGATAGGTGTGATTTGCCTGAGTTCGACTGGACACAAGTCCGGCGTACCACGTATCTTAAACTCTGACTCTACACCATTAACAGGGGCACCTATCCAATTTAAGGCTCTACCGGCTCTACCCCACCGATGGGGGCACTTTCCAAT
>JAUUZT010000185.1 GCA_030589825.1 Dehalococcoidia bacterium | reverse complement strand
ACCCATGAGCATCTTATTCACAATACCACCCTCCTTATATAGAATTATGGCATGCTAGCATATTCTTCAGCCGATGTAAACCACCAGTATAAAGAGTGAGATAGCCTCATGCTACAGCGACTATTAGGGCATACTATTTTGATGATGACTAATAGATATTGCCAAGCAGTTGGATGTTATGACGCAATAGAGAGCCATAAAAGATATTCGCCGATAGATAATCTACATAAGAGCATTCATAGCTAAAAGTATTTTCTGGCACCGCTATGAACAAGTATTATTACGTTACTTGTGTTACTTCTTACCTAATAATAAAAGAATACCGTAAGCAATAAGCAGGATACCAACAACCCATACTATTATGTGAGGGACAAATATGATCAATAAACCTGCAACAATAGCTATAATACCCATGAGCATCTTATTCACAATACCACCCTCCTTATATAGAATTGTGGCATGCTAGCATATTCTTCAGCCGATGTAAACCACCAGTATAGAGAGTGAGATAGCCTCATGTTACAAAGATTGCTAGGACATACTACCTTGATGATGACTAATAGGTACTGTCAGGCAGTAGGATGCTATGACGCTATTGAAAGCCATAAGAAATATAGTCCGGTGGATAGATTGAGAGGGTAGGACATACATAAAATTTCCGATATTTGATTAAAAACGATCGTAAATGTAAGGCATTCTACAAGTTTGAGTGCCTAGCTACGACTCATACATAGAACCTGTTAGTTAATGAAATAATTAATTTATCCTGCTCTATTGTATCTGCAACTTTTTGGCGAATTCTTGCCTTCTCGTTTCTAATATATTTTCTAGTTGATTTTGATAACTTTTTCATGTTCACTTATATAAGTTATTATACTTCTTTCTGCATCTTTTGTCATTTTATTTCAAAATTATTATTCGTTTTGCAGATTTTTATATTATCCATACTTATAAAAGGGATAGTCCTGTGGATAGATTAAGGGGATAGGGTAACTATTTAATTGCTTGTTTTTGGCTAAAAAGTGCCTATGATAACAAGGAAATTTGATAACGAAAGCTTGAGAAAAGGGGAAAGTTTCATACCTTAGAAATTCATTAGTAATACAAGGGAAAATAATATCGATAAGTAAACAGTTTAGGAAGTTATTATGGTATACAAACTTGGGCTAAGCTAACTTGTGATCGTTATGCAATTCAACATGATAGAATAGGACAATGTGTAATCCTTACCAAGAGATTGTAACACTGTTAAAAACGTATAACATTTCATATAAGGATACTGAACACGAACCAGTTTATACCAGTGCCCAAGCAGCTAAAGTCAGAGGCATATCAGCAAGCCAAGGAGCAAAAGCACTGCTCTTAAAGTGTGAGAATGGTTTTATTTTGGCTCTTTTACCAGGTGATCGTAAACTTGATTCCAAGAAATTAAAAAAGTTGCTTAGGATTAAGGAACTTCGTTTTGCTTTTCCAGAAGAGGTAAAAGATATAATGGGCTGCGAAATCGGAGCTTGTTATCCCTTCGGTAATCTGATTAGGCTGCCTACTTATGCTGACAATTTATTATCCGCAAATGAAATTATTTCCTTCAACCCGGGAGTACATACTCATTCAATAGAAATGAGCTGGCAAGACTTTTACTCGCTAGTCAAACCCAAAATGGTTGATATATCATAAAGTCTGGATATCATGAATGTAACAGGACATCTATAACCACTTGAAATGATTACTGTCCGTATCATCCTTTACATAGAAAGAGACGGGAGTTGTCCTGAAATAACTGTAGATACCTATTTCTATTTCTCTTTATAATTTTCTCTCGTTCTTACCATTAAAACAGGTGCCTTAGAGTGCTTTGATACCCTTTCTGTCGCACTGCCGATGACCCATCGTGATGGACCAGAACGGCCATGAGTGCCCATAATAACCAGGTCTATTTGATTGTTATCAACATACTCCAATATTTCATGTGCAGGACTCCCCACCAGCACCACCGCTTTCGTTGTTATGCCATCTTTTTTCAGGTCATCAGCAACTTTATTGATATAATCCCCAGCCGTTGCCTGTTCCTGCTCTGTAACCTCACGAACCCATTCATCTCCCATATTTGCAATAAGCTCTGAATTGTCTATCGGCTTCACTACTATTAACAGCACAACCTCGGGAACCTGGCAACTTAAAGATATCGCTCTCACGTGTGACAAAACCTGTTCAGAAAACCCCGAACCATCCAATGGAACCAGTATTTTTTTGTACATATCTCCACCTCCTTACTGGTCAAGCTGGCAATTATAATTAAGTCACATTCATCATCTAAACTATTATCACCCTAATAACATGAAAAATGCAATCGATTATTATTCATTTAACATGTATTGGTTAACCTGTAACGACGTCTTCCAATTGACCTGCCAGCCAGAAACTAGTTTAGCTATAATATTAGACAGGGCAAAAGTAAAAGGTTATTTTCAGATATGCTAATTATTGTAGTGAACTCCTGTACTAATCCTCAAATCTTTCAAGTTTGAAGACCACTGGCCTGACCCCATCAGTACAACAAGCAAGCACTTTTCCTTGTTCCTTTATCCAAGGGTAGTTACCACCAAGACGAAGATGGGTGATATCTCTCTGAATATCGGCAAATGCCCAGGGACAAAAACCTTCAGGACAGGACCCGCCTTCACTAATGAACTCCTGGCCAAGCTCAACCTTATCACAGATAGGATTATTGGTGAACTCAACAGGAGACTTATCTCCAAACATATCTTTATTATGTATTTTCTTTACCACCGTTATTTTAATTTTTATCACGAATATCTCCTTCTTTTATATATTTTCAGCTTTTCAATTCACATTAACTCGAAAACGACTATATTAAAAGTATAAACCTAATTTAAAGCATAATAAACTGAATGTCAATCATATCCTGAATATAATCTGCTCTCTGTAATTCTGCCTCTATTTCTTAGAGCCAAATCAGTTGCAGCAACTCTATATTTATCTATGCTAAAACACATTCCGGTTTAAGCATTATATATATGAATACTCTGAATAGAAGGATAATTTCATTTTACAGTAACCGTCATTTCATATGTCCATACAGCTTTGTCGCCACCATCCCATGGCCTGCTGTATTCCATATACACCTGGCTTTCCCCTTTTCTAAGTGCCTTGAGTGTTAATTCTTCAATACCATGAGTT
>JAUUZT010000133.1 GCA_030589825.1 Dehalococcoidia bacterium | reverse complement strand
GGAAAGTGAAGAGGGCAGGATTATTGTACGGATGAAAACAGAAGGCAGAAAGGCCCTTATTGAAGTTGAGGACAATGGAAACGGGATCCCAGAAGAAGTACAGGAAAAGATTTTCCAGCCTGATTTCTCCACCAAATCATCAGGCATGGGAGTTTGTGAAATATCTCCAGCATCCATCACCTTTGATCCCACATATTTCGGATCCCGCTCTTCTCCAGCACAGAGCAAATTGTAGAATGGTTCAACAATCCTAGCATTTACATCTTTCAAGTTTTTAAACACTGCCGCATTTTTGTTTATATACCGCTGATTATCAATAAGAAATATTGCATCAGCAACAAGGTAAGCAGATTTTAAACAAGTAGCAGTATTATAAACAGTCCGCGCCTCGGTTTCTTCCTCCTGTTGAAATGGTAACACTATAGCATTGTAGACAGGTTTCCCAATATATCTCTCTTTTAAATACTGCGTTAATATGCCTATCGAACCAGAGCCAGTCCCTCCTGCAGCACCAGCAATTAATAAAAAAGCATCTGTTTCAGAAAAGCGCTCTGTCGCTCTTATTGCATTTACAACTTTGTCTCCATCCTGCCTAGCTATCTCTGCGGCAAGTTCACTAATTTTACCCACTCCATGACCATTAGTCTTTTGTGACCCAATAGCTATTCTGTGCTTATAATCAGGTTTAATAGTACTCAACCCGCTCAGATCAGTGATATCCGTGTTGATAGCAAAAGCACCTGTAATTATCTCGATCCCACGTTTAGAACGTGCTCGTTTATTTAAACGGGCAAACCTATCGGCGATTCTTCCGCCACATTGACCTAACCCTATTACTAATAGCTTCATAAACTTATTCTATGCAATCTTGCGTAATAATGTCAATTATTATCTAATAGCCTTGATTACAACAAACGAGCCTTCACCATACCCAACCCTAACTGACTCAATTTTATTTATCTCAGATAAAGCTTTAAATATCGTCTGACAAAAAGTAAGTTTCCCATAACCAATACTTCTTAATAAAGAAACTACTTCTTCCACTGAACGGAAAGTCGCCGACTGGTAAAATCTACTGTTATTTCTGTATTTAAAATAATTCTCTCCAATCGGGCTATATCGATCTACAAATCCCAATAACAAACAAGCACCTGGCTTCAATATTCGAAAAGCCTCTTCAAGCGATGTTTTCAGGTTATCTACAAAACAAATAACCGTAACCATTAATACCACATCGAATTCGCAATCCCTAAACGGTAAAGCCTCTGCAACACCAGCAGTAACAGCAACTCCCCTCCGTTGAGCAATTTCCACCATTTTTCTTGATGGTTCAAGTCCAAATCTAATGCCCAATGGAACAGCAAATCGTCCACTACCTACACCTATTTCAATACCTGTTTTTCCTTGAGGTAATTGGCTTTTTATCGCTTTAAGTTCTGACCTATAGACAAATTCATGATCATCAAACCAATCATCATAAAGATCCGCATTTTTTTCGAACACATCTATCTTCGCCACAATTACCAGTCACTTTCCTACAAATCTTATTTGATATCACCTATCAGTGACAATTATTAAAAATCCTAAAAGTATATCTCTACGCTAACTATCAATATATTATTATACCACAGCCCTTGAACCTGATGAGTTACAACTCTGCCATATTTTCCTTAATAATAAATTGCAACGATAACTAAAAGACGGCATTCCCTAATCCATAGTGCATTCCTCTATGCTCAACCTGCACATAGCCTTCCCAAATTAGTAAATTTAGGTTAAACTTTGCAAGTATGAATCTGAACTATAACCCTCAAGAGATAGAAAAAAGATGGCAACAGAAATGGGAATTTGATCATATCTATGAAGTCAGCGAAGAGAGTGAACGTCCTAAATTTTACGCCCTGACTATGTTCCCCTATACCTCTGGAGATCTCCACATCGGACACTGGTACGCCATGGCACCTTCAGATGTCTATGCCAGATTTAAAAGAATGCAGGGATATAACGTACTTCACCCAATGGGTTTTGATGCCTTCGGATTACCAGCAGAAAATGCAGCTATTAGTCACGGGACGCATCCTTCTACTTGGACAATGGAGAATGTAGAAAACATGCGTCGCCAACTTAAAAGCATAGGAGCGCTTTATGATTGGAGACACGAGGTTATTACCTGTCTCCCAGAATACTATAAATGGACACAGTGGTTTTTCCTACAACTTTATCACTCAGGGTTGGCTTATCGTGCAAAAGCACCAGTTAACTGGTGTCCTAATTGCCAGGCAGTGCTAGCTAATGAACAAGTAGTTGATGAAGGGTCATGTTGGCGCTGTGGAACGCCAGTGACTAAGAGAAACCTTGAACAATGGTTCTTCCGAATTACCAAGTATGCTGAGGAACTCCTCGACTTCAGCAATATTGACTGGCCAGAACGAATAAAAACGATGCAGAAGAACTGGATTGGTAAAAGTATCGGGGCAGAAGTCTCCTTTAGCTTGGAGCATGCAGATATTTCACAAAAAGAGATCCGGGTATTTACCACTCGGCCTGATACTATCTATGGTGTAACCTTTTTCCTTTTAGCCCCAGAACATCCTTTGGTCCCGTTATTAACAACCCCAGAGCAAAAAGCAGCGGTGGATGATTATATAAACTGGTGCAAACACAGTACAGATTATGAACGAACTGCCGTAGGAAGAGAAAAGACAGGAGTCTTTCTAGGAAATTATGTAATCAATAGATTAAATGGGGAGAAAATACCGATTTGGATTACTGATTATGTGCTGCCAAGTTATGGCACAGGAGCAGTAATGGGAGTCCCTGCTCACGATGAAAGAGACTTTGATTTCGCTAACAAATTCAATATTCCAGTACGCACTGTTATTTCTCCTGCAAATCACACTGCCCAATTAACGGAAGTGTATGCTGGACAGGGTATAATGGTTAACTCCAATGAGTTTAACGGGATGTCCAGCGAAGAAGGATATAATGCAATTTGCAGTTTCATGGCAAGTAAAGGTTGGGGTAAACGCCAAACCATTTACCGTCTCCGTGATTGGCTCATTTCCAGACAGCGCTATTGGGGAGCCCCTATCCCAATGGTCTATTGTGATAAATGTGGTTTAGTCCCTGTATCCGAGAAAGACTTGCCAGTTTTACTTCCTCCTGATGCAGAATTTAAACCTACGGGTGAATCTCCTCTCAAGTATTCCCAATCCTTTGTAAATACCACTTGCCCTAAATGTGGAGGAGCAGCCAAACGTGAAACAGATACCATGGATACTTTCATGTGCTCTAGTTGGTATTTCTTACGTTATACCAGTCCCAAGTCAAATGATGTAGCTTTTGACGTAAAAAAACTAAATTATTGGATGCCAGTAGATCTCTATACAGGAGGTGCTGAACATGCGGTCCTGCATCTTCTCTATTCACGCTTCTTCACTAAGGCATTAAGAGATATGAAGCTGATTGATTTCGATGAGCCATTCACTCATCTTTATAACCAGGGTACTATCATCTACCATGGTGGTAAAATGAGCAAATCCAAGGGCAACGTGATAGCTCCTGATAAGTATGTATCTAAATTCGGGGCCGATGCCGTAAGGGCATATCTAATGTTTATTGGCCCATGGGAATTCGGTGGAGAATGGAGCGATAGCGGATTTGTAGGCATAAGCCGTTGGCTTAATAGAATATGGAAACTGCTTGAGAAAAGCTATGTTACTTTCATGTGGGCTATGGAATTATCATCTAATGTGCCGTTGAACTGGACAGACGGACGGAAGCAACATATTATCCCCTAAATATTAATTCCGCAACAAGTCTATTATATCTCCAACCGCTCTAATG
>JAUUZT010000198.1 GCA_030589825.1 Dehalococcoidia bacterium | reverse complement strand
GAGGACCCATCTGCAAAAGAATTCTATCAGGCTATGCATGAGGTCATACCAGGTAGTTGTAAGGAGTGGGCAAGGGTAAAATCAAAACTGCTTGATACTACGATTTCTGCCGGAAGGCACATCATTCACTGGCAAGGTAATGATTTGCAGCGTTTAATCCTGTTTAATTTATCCTGGCAAAGCTTAGAAAATGCCCCAAAGACAACAATAGAAAGAAATGGACAGCTGGTTAAGCTTAAGGCCGTTACAACAATTCCAGCGCATGTGGTAACTGAGGCAGAAAGTACACCAGATAACCAGCTACTGAATGACCACTTTGTGATAATTGGTAATAGCAGTCAATATGCTGGAGATTTGCATGGCACGCCTTTAGGTATGATGCCCGGGAGTTTGGTGATTATTAATGCTATACAGTCGTTATTCAGTATAGGCGAAATTAGTCCGCCTTCTATTTGGTTCATCTTGTTGATTGAGCTTGCCTTATGTGTAGTCATCAGTCTCCTGTTTACTACCAACCCACCAGGCAGAGCGGCATTATTGTCTACAGTTGCCGTTATTTTTATCGTTTTTCCAATAGCAGGTCTATTGTTTAAGCAGGGTGTTTGGCTTGATTTCACATTACCATTAATTGCTATCGAACTACATGAGTTGATAGCGATTGCAGAGAATAAGTTCAGAAAGAAAAGGAGTAATAAACATGAAATTACCACTTAAAGGCATATTACTCTTAATATTGTTGACCGTTAATGTTTCTTTGAAGGCTGATACAGCACAGCAGCTCGGATGGGTAGAGCAAATCAATGCGACCTCAGACCAATATTATATTGATCGTAATGATAAACGGATTAAGGTTTCTATCTTATCTCCACTTTATAAGGGGGATGCTGTCGTAGTACAGGACAAGGATGCATCAATATCGTTGATGATTAATGGCGAGAGTATAAAAGTAAGCCTCAATAATTCCCCGTATACGATAATTCCCCAGGGAAAAAAATCAATGCTGTCAGGTTTGGCTGACAAAATAACAAATATATTAGGGGGAGGTGATGAACGTTTTAATATCGGAGCCATATCACGGGGTAAAGGATTAAGTATTAATGCACTATCACCACTTGGGGTAAAGGTGGTTGGCAGGGATGCGCTATACTTTTCATGGAAGAATGGACAGGCCCCTTATTATTTTGAGGTTATTGATGAAAAAACTAAGAGAATAATCTTCAAAAAAGAAATGTCGAACATGAATACACTAGTAAATATACCCAAACCTTTTCCAGATTATTTATTAGTGTCCATCAAAAGTAAATATCAAAATAAATTATACAATATTAGGGTTATTGCAGAGGATCAGCTACCGAAGTTTTCCAGTGAGATGGAAAATATTTCACTAGCCACCTCAAAGGCCATGTATGCTTTCTGGCTATATACGCAAGATCATGGGGCTTGGAGATTTGAAGCAATACAACAGCTTAAGCAACTTTCTAACGAAAACAATTATTTGGCGGAAACGTTATTAGAAAAACTGGATTGAACAAGCTACAAAAATAATAAATAGCGTGTGTTATTTAAATAACTTCTGGTAACGAATTAGCGTAATGGCCTGGTATTCAGGATGAATGCCAGGCCAATTATTAACATATGAAATAATTGTTAAATTACTTAGTTATTTCTCAGTACATACTTATTAGGACTATTGCCATGGTTCTTAATTTCTATAGTGAATTTCTCAGTACGGAGTGGAATCCATTCACACAATAGGTTATCGGTAAGACTAGTATCCTTGCAAATATCCTCACCTTTTTCATTGGTAACAAATAGATCCATATTAGTACCCCGATCACCGTCGACACCCACAGATGCAAGTTCGCTATCCTTAAAGCTTAAGCTGTAAATATCAGAAGATTTCGCGCTAACACGACTGAAACTTGCATCTCCTCCTGAAATGCTCCCACGGGAAGTCATCTTTTCCACTCCGTCGGCCATGGCTAAAAGGGCTCTATTTTTCCCGGATAGTTTCCGAGCGCGTACTAGTATGGCATTAACACTGTTGCCATAGTCATCTATTGTAAGGTCACTTATGTAATCACTTCCTGCAAGCTTCTTTCTTTTGACTAATTTTTCTGGGTTGGCCTTTTTAATTTTTGCAGCGAGAATCAAAGCCATAGGATCTTTTTTGCTATCGCCATAAGCAATCAATTCTCCAGCTAATTGTAGTTGTGAAACAGGGCTGGGAGAGTGTGGAAATACCATGATTGGATCAATCATAGTTATAAGTTTTTGTCCGGCATTAGCTACTATGGTAACCGTAGTAAATGCGAGAATTGCAGTTATAGTTATAATTTTTCTATTAAGCATTGTTATATTTCACTCCAATAAGTATTTTCTTGATCCGGCTAGGTCAAAGTCGGTTGATGTGTATTTCCTACCTGTAAGCATCATTCATTATGACTATATAAGCCTTCTGTATATGCCTTCTGGTCACCTGCTGGTAACAATGGTATTTGGTTGCTTGTGTCAGCGCAACATCTGGAACTATTTATAGGCGTATATGACTCCATGGCTAGTGAGTATGTGGGCTACTTTCATCCTGACTTGATTAACGATTCTTAGGAAAGGTGCTGATATATATTCTGTTTTGCGTATTGCCACTATAAAGTTGTGCTACTGAAGTATATTTAATAAATTATCTTCGGGGCCGTTAATAGAAATAATAAGATATTTCAATAACTTGTGTGGATTATCGCACGCAAAAATCTATAAAGATATGCGCTGATTCGAGGCCATAACGACAGCTAGATTAAATTGCGCCAATCAGCCTGACATATTGCTTTCTGGACCATCTGTATATGAAAACAATTACCTCTAATAGAGGGGGGAGGGTTGCTTTGCCGTGTTATTCCCATACCAGGCACGTAACCATGTGGCGCAGTATATCTAATGGACCTATATTTTTTTAGCATGCCCACGCCCATGAAACAGACGTTGGGCTTGTTCTTTGTGTGAGATTGGTATCTGGATATAGTCTAATAATTGCAGTAGTTTACTGCTTGTTTGGTTTGCTTGTTCATTCATTAG
>JAUUZT010000010.1 GCA_030589825.1 Dehalococcoidia bacterium | reverse complement strand
GACTTTCGCTGGCTTTTGCTGATTCATTTAGTGGCGGAATCTTAGCCCATAATTTATGTGAAGAACCACGCGTCGAAAGTTATTTTAGAGGGGCTCTGGTGACAGGGTCCAGGGAGGCAAAGATTGCACTGGGAGTCGAGTCTGCCCTGTTGGATAAAAGAGATTATAGCAAGATAGTGACGGCAATGGCATCTCTGGTACGGCGCACATTTTCCGCTGATATTGGCATCGGTATAGAAGGTTATACAGAAAGTTCAGAAGGAAGCTTGACCGACAAAGTATTCATAGCTATAGAATGTGAGAACCCTGTAATTCATACAGTACAAATTCATTCGAGAAGACATCCGCAAATGAAGACCAGAGCAGGACATTATGCTCTTTCAGAGCTGAGAAAATTGCTAAGCTCAATATAAAGAAATAACTAATCCCTGGTTCCATGAAGAAAAAGGGAACAAATGAGAGTTACTGCAAGTACTGCAACCCCTGCCAGGGTGAAAGCATAACTAAAGCCAAACTTGTCTATTAAGTATCCCAGTATTGGTGTGATTACGCCCGGTCCTCCACGGCTTCCAAAGTAATAGATGCCGAGGATAGTTGAGCGGTGACGTCCCGGGCTGTGACTGATGATATAGGATTCCGATGTGGGCATTAACATATACATGCACATGCCTATGCCTAACATGACCATATACAGGCTGAAACCAAAGGAGGTCAGGTTTAGTAGATAAATAGTGGGTCCGGTGATTAAGCTGACCGCCAACATTACACGTACCTTCCCCAGTCGATCGGAGAGATATCCTCCCAGAGGTCCTGCCCATAGACCGCCGAGGTATACAATAAACAGCAATCCTCCTGCTTTTATATCACCAATGCCAAAGCGGTCGACAATGAATAGTGGAATAAATGATATTACGCCGACAACCAGGGCTTTACCTATTATGCTCAGCGACATAAATGAAATCATGCGTCGTCTTTGGCCAGGGGTCTCTTCATTAGTCTCTGTAGTGACGCTGTTTTTGAGGGTTTTCTCATACTGGCCGGTTATTCCCATGCGTCCCAGTATCATGTAGAGCATCAGGCCAAGAACGATGGCAGGAATGGCAACGCCAATGAATGAATTGCGCCAACCAAAGATAGAGGCAATGCCTACTGCAATCAGCGGTGCCAGGAAGTAGCTGGCAGTACCACCTATCTGGTGCAGTCCTAAAGATCGTCCTATCTTCTTTGGCTCAACTACTGCAGAGATTAATGGAGCTGCAGAGGGATGGTAGCCGCCTCCAAGAAGGCCCATTAGAACCAGCGCCGCGGCCAGCAGGATATAGTTTGGCGCAAGGCCGGCCATAAGGCCAGCCAGCGATACTCCAGAGATTCCTATTGTGATCAGAAGACGCGGGCTAACTCGGTCTGCAAGCCATCCTCCGGGTAACTGGCTTACGCCATACGACAGTAAAAATGCCGAGCTAAGCCAGCCAGCCTGCGTGTAATTGAGGGAAAACTCCTCACGTATCAGGGGCATCAGTGGTACCAAAAGCGCCATTACTAGATGGTGAGAAAAATGCGCCAGTATAAAGAGTGGCAACAATTTCAAAATAAGTGAATGGTGTTTATTCTCTTGAATAATGATTTCCCTTTCCACAGTTTAATTGGCTATAAAAGGAATATAATGGAGGTATTTTAGCATAGAGTCTAATCATTGTATATCATATATTACTTTCTTTGAGTCATGTATATTAAGAAGAAAATCCAGAAAGTATATGATGACAGGATATAAGAAAAAGTAGTAACACTATATCTGGACAGGCTTATAGGGTTATAATTAAGTCAAAGAGCCAAGCAGAGAAAGGGCTTCAGTATAGAAGGAGGATAACATGTCGGAAAAAAGAGCAATATTTATTGTCGGCGTGACGGTTCCAAGTGAATATGAAGAGGAGTACAATGAGTGGAGCGATAATGTTCACGCGCCTTTGGGAATGAAATCCAAGTGGATTGATAAGATTACCCGATATAAAAAGGCTACCCT
Source organism: Dehalococcoidia bacterium (assembly GCA_030589825.1). Taxonomy (GTDB): domain Bacteria; phylum Chloroflexota; class Dehalococcoidia; order GIF9; family AB-539-J10; genus JAUUZT01. Next base: position 9,037 of record JAUUZT010000010.1, on the reverse strand, counting down.
TAAGGAAGGGGATAAACTTCTGGAAGGTGACCATGCAGAGTACCTGGTTATTGGTGAGTTCAAGAATAAGGAGGCCTTCCAGGCATGGCGTGCCAGTCCGGAAAATAAGGCAATGTCTGCTGACCAAGAGCAGAAATGGGCTGGCAGAGACTGGCGGGTTGTTAAGTTCAGGACTTTATATGAGCCCGTAGGTACGTGGGAAAACAAGTAACTAATACCAGTTCGGGGTGAAAAAGGAAGAATACCCTGATTTATATCAGGGTATTCAATTGATAAATTTCTTTTGGTAACTATCCAGGTTAATCTTCATAGTTTATTGAGGACTATGGAGAGGACGGTTAAACAAAGATCTGAAATTTAATTCACTAAATGGTTATACAAATGAGAATGTAGCGAAGGAGGTTCTTGTGAAGGTAATTGACCTGAGGAGCGATACGGTAACAATGCCGACTGATGAGATGCGGCGAGCCATGTTCGAGGCCGAGGTAGGTGATGATGTCTATGTGGAGGATCCTACCGTTAATCTACTGGAAGAAAAATCCGCTGTTATGTTAGGGAAGGAGGCAGCGTTATTTACTCCAAGTGGTACTATGAGCAATCTTTTGGCTGTATTAGTTAATACGCGCCCTGGAGATGAGATGATTCTAGGAAGCGAAGCTCATATGCTGGCAGCAGAGGTAGGTGGAGCATCTGCATTGGGAGGGGTTGTAATGCGGACTGTACCCAGTGAGATAGATGGGAGAATGGACACTGGTATTATTGAGCAAACTATAAGGCAGGACAATATCCATTTCCCTCACAGTACGCTCCTCTGCATAGAGAATACACAGAATCGCTGTGGTGGACGGGTACTTACTACTGAATATACTTCGGAAGTAGTTGAACTGGCAAAGAAGCATGGCTTAAAGGTGCATCTTGATGGAGCTCGTATCTTCAATGCCGCGGTTGCTCTGGGGGTCCCCGCAAGTAAGCTGACGGCGCAGGTGGACTCGGTAAGCTTTTGTTTATCCAAAGGACTAAGTGCTCCTGTAGGCTCTCTTCTATGTGGCAGGCATGAATTTATTACCAGTGCTCGCAAATGGAGAAAAATGCTTGGTGGTGGAATGAGGCAGGCAGGAATAATCGCAGCTGCGGGAATTGTTGCTATTGAGGAGATGGTTGATCGCCTGGCAGATGATCATGCCAATGCAAAAAGGCTGGCTATGGGAATGGCTGAACTGCCTGGAATTACCATTTACCCAGATAGGGTACAAACTAATATTGTCCTGTTCGAGCCACCTGCGAAGGTGACACCTCAAGAATTTTCTAAGCTAATGGAGGATCGTCAGGTGCTAGCCAAGCCATATGGAGGAAGAAAGATTCGTGCTGTTACAAACCGTATGGTTAATAGCTCAGACATAGAAGAAACGTTAGGCATACTGAAACAAATAGTGAAGGAACTTGCCTAGAAAGCGAATAACTATAGTTACTAGATAATAATTAATAAATGCTCCATTCCTGCTCTTGCAGGAATGGAGCATTGTTGTTAATAGTGGCAAAACCTTTAGCTGCGTTGTAGCAATTCAATGGGTACGTTGTCAGGCCCTAGCAGGAAAGTCATCCTGATACCTGGAAGGGGTTCAGATATTTCTTGAGTAAATTCAACACCTTTGGCTTTTAACTCGGACACTGCAGTGTTGATATCATCGGTTCTAATACCAAAATGGTGAAAACCATAGTATTTAGGTGGAGTTGGGGCTTCCTGGTTCTGAGTAGTGGGGCTAATCAACGAAACTGGTGCTCCACCAAGTTCCATAGATATCAGAGCTCTGCCATCAGGCGTACTTTGAGTGTTCAGTACCTTGGCGCCAAATATATTGACATAAAACTGCGCTGCCTTTTCTGGATTTGGAGTAACCTGGTGAAGATGGTCGAAATGATAATTAGACATAAATAATCCTCCTTATAAATTACCTTTTTGTTCAATGTATTTCTTTACTACTTCACTTATGTTTCCATCGGGTAGTACATAATCAGGTGAAACATATCCTTCCTCTTCGAACCTTCTTTTCCTTACACAACCTTTGCCATCTTGCCAGCAATAATCCTGTACCCATTTTTTGTCTATCAGACCGGCATCACAGGCGCGTTTTACTCCTGAACTACCGTTATACCATCTACAAATATTCTTGCTTTGCATGATTTATGATCCTTTACGGGTATAAAATTGCTAGTTGAAGAAACGCATTGATATTAGCATATAAATACTAAAAAAGGCGAAGTCAGTGTTTATACTTTATGTTTATCAAGAGAGAGGTAGTACTATATTACATATGAGTTCTTGCCTGCGACCAATCATGAAGGTAGTATGTAAATTTAAATAAAAGTGATAATCTAAAAATATAAATAGCTTGGACTAGGAGGATAGTATGATTGTTGAGATGAAGAAGGGCAGCACCCAGCAGGAGGTAGATGAAGTTGTACAGCGAGCAAAATCACTGGATATGCGTGTTCAGTTGAATCTGGGGACTGATAAGACCGTGGTAGCGATACTGGGGGCTAACACTGGGAAATTACCTACAGAAACATTTGCAGTGCTTCCTGGAGTGGAAAGTGTTTCACGGATAATGAAACCTTACAAACTCGCTTCACGGGAGTTTCAACCAGAAGATAGCATTTTTTCTGTTAATGGGGTGGAGATTGGAGGGAATCGAATTGTTATTATGGCTGGTCCCTGCGCTGTAGAGAGCGAAGACCAACTTATGAAGACAGTCAAGGAGGTGAAGGAATCAGGAGCATCTATAATTCGTGGAGGGGCGTATAAACCACGTAGTTCTCCTTTTAACTTTCAGGGACTTGAAAAAAGAGGGCTGGAGTTATTAGAAATGGCTCGAGAGAGATTCGATATTCCAGTGGTTACTGAGGTAGTGGATCCTCATGACGTAGAACTGGTAGCCAGCTATACTGATATTATGCAGGTGGGGGCACGGAATATGCAGAATTTTGCGTTGTTAACAGAAGTTGGAAAAAGCAGGCGTCCGGTGTTGTTAAAAAGAGGGTTGTCATCTACTGTAAAGGAATGGCTTACGGCGGCAGATTATATACTGGCTGAGGGAAACGAAAAAGTGATGTTATGCGAGAGGGGAATCAGGACATTTGAAGATAGCATTCGTTTTTCTCTGGATATTACTTCTGTACCTGTGGTGAAGAAAGCAAGCCATCTACCTTTATTTGTTGACCCAAGCCACGCATCTGGTAACTATTCTTTCGTTCCTGCGGTTGCAAGGGCAGCGATTGCTGCTGGAGCGGACGGGTTATTAATTGAAGTGCACTACAATCCAAAGGAAGCATTGGTAGATGGACCACAGGCTCTAACCCCTTCAGATTTTGGCAGATTAATGAAGGAATTGGAGGCTATCGCCAAAGCTATTGGCAGGTCTTTATAGGAATAATCATTAACAAACATATGGATTAAGGAGATTTACCATACTGGCTATAGAATGACTTTTGGTTTATAGATAGCGGAAGTCTTCTGATAGGTTATTTGCTCGCCTATATTTTGCTAGAAAGGGGCTGGTAACTGAAATTTATCTCCAAGTTCTCTGAGTTCCTCAACCACCTTGTTGTAAAGGAGCAGTTCATGCTGTTGTTTATGAAAAAGCTCGGATTCTTTTTCCCCATGGACAAAAATTCGTTGCTGACCATTTACTTTATCAGAATTTCTTAGCGTGGTTATGTAGTTGTCCAGTATATTTTTAAATAGAGAAGTAGAAATGAAAGAATCTATTCGTATAGCACCAAAGAAATGAGAAACCTTAGGGGGAGCGTCCTTTTTGGCATATAGGTTAGGCCCGAATTCACTACCGGAGAGAACTCCTGAGAGTATGTCTACCATGAATGATAAACCAAAGCCTTTATGACCACCACCTTCCTCATTTATTCCACCAAGTGGTAGTAACCCACCTCCCTTTTTTTCACGCCAATTAGCTTGCACCTTTGCTATGTCTTGTGCGGGTTTACCAAATTCATCTACTGCCCAATTCTCTGGCATTTTTTTTCCTTCGCGTTTGTAGACCTCAAGTTTACCACTGGGGACAGTAGAAGTTGCCATGTCTAATACCACCGGCTGTTCTTTGCCTGCCGGAAAAGCAATCGAGATGGGGTTTGTTCCCAATAAGGTTTTTGTGCCATGTGTTGGTACTACGAGAGGTGTAGAATTTGTTACTGAGATACCTATAAGATCTTGCTTAACTGCCATCATGGGATAATATCCTGCCATGCCGTAGTGATTAGAATCACGTACGGCGGCAAAGGCAACATTGTTCTTAAGTGCCTTGTTTATGACAAGTTTCATGGTTCTATAAGCGATAACTTGTCCCAGCCCATCACCTCCAGAGACAAGAAGTGTATTGGGGGTCTCTTTCAGGATTTTAAAATCTGCGACGGGTTTCATTACTCCCATCTGCAGGCCGTTGGTATATCTCTTAAGCCTTTGCAATCCATGAGAGTTGATACCCATCTGGTCTGCAGCTATCAATACACGGGTTACAATCTCAGCGTCCTCATGAGGTACTCCTAATTTGCAGAGTACTCCAGTAGAAAATTCAGAAAGCATTTTAACTTCCAGTTTGATATATTCTTTCATTCCTTCTCCCCTTTAGAGAATATTTCTAGTAAATTTACTGAATGATGATAGCAAGATGTTGTTTTGGGTAATAAACGGCCTATTTATTAGTACTATATTAATAATATTATCCTGTATTGAAGCTGTCAATGCTAAGAGAAATACCTGGTTGAAATGTTTTGGAATGATTCTTTAGGCGTTCTAATTTAAGCCTGATTTGGAGAGGTCGCTGATTTCCATGGTCTCTGAGGTTCTCAAAAACAAATTCACCCACCAGTAGATATCCCGTCTGGCGATGGAACCTCGAAGCCTTTTCATTCGTAATTGTCGCTCCTTTTCAGGCATTTGATAAGCATGATAGATGGTATTAGCCACCCCCTCTGTGTCATAGGGATTTACCATCAGCGCATTTCTATGTAATTGTGCTGCAGCACCGGCAAATTCGCTGAGTATTAATATGCCTTCCCTATCTGTATTAGCGGCGCAATATTCCTTAGCCACTAAATTCATACCGTCCTTTAATGGGGTAACCAATGCGATATGAGCAGCACGGTAGTATGCCAGTAATTCTGCTCTATCAAGATTGCGAAACATGTAATTGACAGGGATCCAGCCAGCTTGAGCATATTTCCCGTTGATTCTGCTTACCAGTCCTTCAATTTCAGATTTCAGGTTTACGTATTCTGGGATATCCACACGGCTTGGCACTATGATTTGTATCAAAGTTACCCTGCCATGCAGGCTTTCGTATCTCTTCAGCGCATATTCGAAGGCATGCAGTTTTTCAGGGATGCCTTTGGAGTAATCCAGGCGATCAACACCCAGTATAATTTTACAGTTAGGAAGGGCATTAGAAAGTTCTGATGCCCTGTTTTTAACAGTGGTCTCAGCCGCCGCCACAGAGAAGTCGTGGAAGTCTATGCTAATGGGGAATACTCCAACCTTGGTCTCGTGGCCTTGTAGGCTCACTGTGGATATCTGTCTTCTAGTGTCAGCTTGGACTCCCTTTATCAGCATTTCTGCACAGTGAACAAAGTTATTTCGGTCTCGCATTGTTTGAAACCCAATCATGTCATAATCAAGTAATGCTTTAAGTATTTGTAATCGCCATGGTAACTTATTAAAGATGTCAGGTGAGGGAAAAGGAATATGAGAAAAGAAACCCATGCTACGCTCTTCTCCCATGGCTAGGAGTGATTTAGCCACTAGCATGAGGTGATAATCCTGTACCCAGATATAATCATCATGGTTGCTGTTATGAAGAATTGCCTCGGCAAATTTGCTATTTACCTGTTGATATGATTGCCAGTAAGAAGGGTTGAAATTACAACGAGATTGCAGGTCATGAAATAGGGGCCAGAGTACTTCATTAGAGAATCCGAAGTAGTACAGGTTGATATCTTCTTCAGTTAAGATGACCGACCTGAGGGAGTAACCAGTTCCTTTACTTCCCTTAGCGAGCAACTCGTCAAGGTTGCCGGAATCCAGCTTGCCTGGCCAACCAAGCCATATGCCTCCACTATCACGTAATACCGGCGTTAGGGCAGTTACCAGCCCCCCTGAACTGGGACTGATTTCCCATTCACCGTCGTCAACCTGGTTTATTGATATAGGTAATCGATTTGAGACTATTACCAGGCGGCCAGCATCCAATTTGAAATCTCTATTCGCTATCTGTGACATAGAAATTATCCTGAGACAGATACTATAGATTACTGTAGCTTGTAGAGGTCTGCTTGTCAATAAGAATAACGTTTTTACTTTACTCTGAAATGCTGGTGGGTATAAAAATTTGTTATCGTATTAGAAAATGTAAATGTTTGTTAAGGGCGAGCTGACAGAGTATACTGACTTTTTTAGGGTTAAAATGAAATAAAAAGGATATGAATAGTGGTAATTAAAGCAATATTATTTGATTGGGTAGATACATTGGCGCTAATGGAGCCGGATTGGAGTCAAATCTGGATTAAGGCATTGCATGAAATGGATGTCGAGCTATCTAAAAAGGAGATGATACGGGGAATATTCTCTGCTGAGCGACAGGTTCCTGAAGGGAGACCTTTGAAGTGGACGGAATCGTCCGACGAAGATGATTTCATTAGATACCTGCAAATAGTACTGGAGGAGGCTGGTGGAAGAATTCCTGAGAGGGCGATACTGCTTGAAACCGTAAAAAGGATACGCCAGTGGTTTTCTGATTCTTCTTTTAGTTTATTTGATGATGTAATGCCAGCTATGGAAACATTAAAAAATCGTGGTATCATCCTGGGGGTGATATCTAATATGTATGATAGCCTTATGCCGATATGTAATGCTTTAAAAATGAGTAACTTGCTCGATTTTACTCTCACCTCAGGAGAGGCAGGAGTCAGTAAACCTGAACCAGGCATTTTTCTGCAGGCGTTGAAAAAGGCAGGAACGACTGATATTGAGACGATATATGTTGGGGACCAGTATGAGATGGATATACTTGGCGCACGTGGGGCAGGACTAAAAACTGTGTTAATTGACCGTTATAATAGATACCCAGCGTTTAAGGAATGTCCTCGAATCTTTGATCTCTCAGGACTGATAGATATTATTTGAGCCTTTCTCTAAATGGACTTAAGAATAATTGATCATGTAAAGACTTCTACTAAATATACTGTTGGTTAGTGAAAGGGCGACTATTTGACCTTGTTGATAATGCCACAGTGCGGGCATCTGACAGTTGTTGCCTTAAATTTGGGAGGTAGTCTGAACGTGGTACCACACTCACAGCGGATGGTGCGGTAGTTATTCTGTTTCCATAGCAGATTTGATACCTCACGGGTTCGGTCAATCTTGTCCTGTTTCTCTCCTGCTTTCTCTGGTTCGGCAGCACGGATGTTTATGGCTCCAGTTGCCATCAGGGCAGAAGCCGGAATGATTCCCCTTTTGGTAGTGTGCATTTGCTGGTAGGCACTATTATAGTCGGAGAACGAAGCTCCACCTGCCATCGAGCGTAGAATGCGTACTCTTTCTGAAATTGGAGGATGAGTACTGCTGAGGTTACTGGCAGACATTCCTTTTTTACGAAAAGGATTAATAATATACATTGGGGCTGTTGCCTTGTTGGCAGAGTTAAGCTGGCTGGTTGAGCCTCCTATTTTTTCAAGTGCCGATGCCAGACCTTCGGGATAGCGGGTGTAAAGGGCTGAACTGGCATCTGCCAGGTACTCTCTTTTTCTGGAGACGGCAAAATATATCAACTGTGCCATGAAAGGTGCCAGTATCATCAGGACGATGGCTACGGCCATGATTATAAGTTGGGCCGAACCTCCGCCTCCGGAGGAAGACCTTCTTCTTCCTCCCGTCATACCTCCAAACAATAACATGCGAGAGGCGTACCATGAGAGAATGACGATGGTGCCTAAAAGAACACTGCACATGGTCATAAGCAGTACGTCTCGATTATTTATGTGAGATATTTCGTGAGCAACTACTCCCTGAAGTTCATCACGGTTGAGTTTTTGTAAAAGGCCAGAAGTAACGGTTATTGCAGCCTTTTCAGGATTACGCCCGGTGGCGAAGGCATTTGGAGCGGGATCATCGATGATGTAGATGTCAGGCATTTTTGCCAATCCCGATGCAATTTTCATTTCCTCAACTATATTGTACAGGCGGGGATAATCATCACGGCTGATTTTCTTAGCCTTGGACAAAGAAAGGATGAGGTTATCTCCCTGGAAAAGGGCGACCAGGTTCATCACTGCCCATATAAACAGGGCGATTACCAGTCCCGCCATTGGGCTATCAAGGAAATAAAGCCCAAGGATATAGCCAATAGAGAGCAACAATAGCCCCATTCCTATCACCAGTATTACTGACCTTCGTTGATTTGCCCGAATCTGTTCCCACATAATCTTAAATCACTTCTGCTTAGCTGAAGCTTACCTTTGGAGCCTCTCTCTCTGCTGCAACGGTTACCTCAAAAAATTCGCCTGTCTTGAAACCTGCTATATTGGCTATTATGTTTGATGGAAACATTTGAATTTTATTATTTAATTGAAGAATTGCGTCATTGTAAAACTGACGTGAAAAGCCTACCTTGTTCTCCGTCGAGCTTAGTTCTTCTTGTAATGCCAGGAAGTTCTGGTTAGCTTTTAGATCCGGGTAGTTCTCGGATACAGCCAGCAAACGTGACAGGACAGAGCTTAGCTCACCTTCTGCTTTTCCCCGTGCCGCTGCTCCAGAAGATGAAGCCTGCTGTGCCAGGTTACGGGCCTGGGTAACCGCCTCAAGGGTTTCTCTCTCATGTTTCATGTACCCTTTGGCCGTTTCTACCAGGTTTGGAATCAGGTCGTGGCGCCTTTTCAGTTGCACATCTATCTGTGCCCAGGCGTTCTTCGTCCGGTTGCGTAATCTTACTAGGCTGTTATAAATGCTGAAGAAAGCAATTGCAATGATTACTAT
>JAUUZT010000155.1 GCA_030589825.1 Dehalococcoidia bacterium | reverse complement strand
TCGGTATTATGAAAAAGCCTTTCGGTAAGGAAGAAATCCTCAATGCAATAGGAATGACCCTTAAAATCCATAGACGGCGATAGTAACACTATTCTATTTTATCCAGACAAATAACAATTTCAGCGATTTATTGGTAATTGCATAGCGTTTCCAGTTATAGATAACATTTTTCAGTAAATTAGACTAGAGCTACGTTAACAAATTTAGTAGTCCTTAAGAGGGAAGATAAATCTTCCCTCTTTTTACTGCCAGAAACTACTGTGCAAGCCTTTATAGCTATCTATGACACTGATGGATATTTGTTCGCCCAAGACCGAACTGATTCAAAAGCAGCTGCGGCTTGTAATACTGTAGCTTCATCACCACGCCTGCCAATTATTTGAAGTCCAACAGGCAAATTACTTGAGGAAAAGCCACAGGGTACTGTGGCTCCAGGGTTACCGGTTAGATTGAATATGCAGGTGAACGGAAAGAAAGGCCAGTTCATAAAACCTCGGCCAAGTTCACGATTTTGCTGCCCAACAGGGAATGCTGGTATCGCGTTGGTAGGAGTTAAAAGCAGGTCGTATTTCTGAAAGAAATCTGCCATTTTTCCGCGGAATCTTTCAATTTGCTCCCATGCCTTGGCAACCTCCACTCCTGATATATCGCGGCCACACTCCATCGCCAGTTTAGTATAGTCCATTATGTCATTGCCATGTTTCTCTAAAACAAATCCAAAAGGAATATAATAGCGTGATGCGAGAGTAATATCCCAAACATCGAAAGGCAGGCCTGTAGCAGGTGATGCTTCTTCTAGCTCATGGCCCAGTTCTACAAATACATTAGTTGCAGATTCAATCATCGACCTTACTTCTGTATCTACTTTTATTCCATAATTTAAATCAGGACTCCAGGCTATTTTCAGTTTCTTGAGTTGGCTATCAATCGCCTTAATATAATCTGGAGGTGAGGTCTTGATACATGTATAATCTATCCCATCAGGACCAGCTATCACATTCATCATAAGTGCAGCATCTCTCACATTCCGTGTAATGGGTCCATAACTGGTTACATGTGAAACTCCCCAGGAAGCAACATCTTTGGGTACACACCCATAGCCAGGGCACAAGCCAAAGACCCCACAGAATGAGGCGGGAATCCGCACAGAGCCACCTCCATCACTTCCCTGTGCCAACGGGCTGATGCCCGCTGCCACGCTAGCCGCAGCTCCACCGCTAGAGCCTCCGGAGGTCATTTTCGTATCCCAGGGATTACGACAGGCATCACCAAGCTTGTTCTCTGTAGAACCAGACATGCCGAACTCTGGTGTGTTTGTTTTGCCAATAATTATTGCTCCTGCCGCCTTCAATCGCTTCAAGAGAGTACCCTCTGCCTCAGGGATATAATCCTTGTATGCGATAGAACCCATAGTTGTCCTTATGCCTTTTGTAGCGTTTAGGTCCTTTATAGAAACAGGTATGCCATGTAATAATCCCACGTCAGATTTGGATACAAGTGCCTTCTCTGCCTTCCTTGCCCCTTCCATTGCACTTTCTCCTGCCACAGTAAGATAAGCATTCAATTTCGGATTTATTTTCTCTATTCTTCTTAGAGTAACTTCCATTAATTCCACAGGTGATAGTTCCCGTCGTTTCATCATCTCAACCAGTTGATAAGCTGGAGTAAAAGCCAATTCCCTGTCACTTGCAATAGCTGTCATCTCTACCTCCTTCTTTACAAATCTCACTATACCATAACTTAACTCAGGCTAAATATATTCCATAGCATATCACTTTAATGTTACTAAAACAGTAGTTTATACATGTTGGGAGGGATAAAACTCAGTACTATTCCTCTGCCTTCCAGGAGGGTTATGAAGTATAGATTTGACTCACTAAGCGATTAGCATTAGCGCAGCTTTAACAGATGAATATCAGTAAGGGGCAAACTATTTGTCGGCTTTTACTGTTCCCTTACTGCAGAACCTGATGATTTCAGCGAAGTTGTTAATTCTGTCCAAGTTATTGGTTTCCTGGAAACCATCATAGGTAAGATTAATCCAAGGTTTACCATACAAGTCACTGAACCTTCCCGACATGGCAGCAACAATTCCCCCTGGCATGCAACCATGTGGCATTACTGATATCACTCCAGCAATTTTGGAATCCTCCATCCATTCAATCCCTGTCCCTATACTAAGCACCGCCTCACTACCACATTTAGTGGAAAGCCACTGTTCCGTTTTCGACAAGACCCCAGCGATAGTAGGTTCTCTTTCCTCTACCAGTTCCTTAAATGCTTTCTCGATGGATTGTTCATCGTGATCCTGCACATATTTCAACACATAACCGTTAAATAATTTTTTAACATCCCGATACCTGGCAGCATCCTCAATATGTCTGAAAATAATATACTTCAGCCATTCCCCAATAGAAGAAACGATAACCTCCAGGCCAGCATTCTCACACACTTTGACCAGGTTATTATTGCTGAATTTGTTGGAACGCAAGAATATTTCACCATTTATGCCCACGAGAGGCTTCCTCGGAATCTCAGGATCGATAAGAGCTTTGAAGTCAGCAGTTGCCTGGCGCTGTAGCTTGGTAAGTGACCCCTTTTTCTGAATACACTCCGTAATCTTTCGGTTGTATTCTTCAAACAGGGCCTCAGCTGCTCCTGCCTCTCTCTCATAGGGACGGGAACGTCGGATCAATTTATACATAAAATCACCGGTCAGCCCCGCCTTCCATGCAAGGCGCATAAAAGACAGGCCCAAGTTTACATCGCGATAGGCATTGTTTGAGGTAGCTGTTCTCATTGGCAGGTCAATGCCCAAATCCTTAAGCGTCCTGATTTGTTCTATAGCGTACTTACCAAAACGGCAAGGCCCAAAAGCTCCAGCCATAAATGCCTCAACGTCTTTAACATCATGGCCATTATCATAGTAATATCTCATAAACCCACCGAGGGTTACACGATAGGGCAAGCATTCAACACCTGAAGTCACCCGATCGGCATAAAGGAGATTTTGCTCATTTGCCTCAGGCAGAACCACTGCATTAACTCCATAAGCCCGCATTGCAGCGGCAATAAATCCTCCATGTATGCTCATATCAGGTATGATATATTTCTTGCTGGACTTCTCCAGTGAAGCTACTCCACGATAGATATCTCTATCTGGATTCTCATAATTTGGAACGGAACGTGCAAATCCTTTAATGGTATCTACATAAGCCTCAATACGGGTAACGATACCTGCTTCTGCCGCATGTTCATCAATCTCCAGTTGCCCAAAGGGCTTATCACCCATAATATCTTCCACTATTGGATGAATAAAAGAGTTTGGCCCACAGCCAAAGTTCGTCAGCGCCAGTCCAAACATCTTTGGGTCTGATACCGTAAGGGCTGCCCCAGCGATGTATTTGCTTTCGTAAAACCAATATGGACGATCAGAGTAATCCTGGGGATCTATTGACGCCAGAGGTAGAAAGTCAATAGGTATTGGTACTACACCCAACTGAGCCATTTTCTCGGCAATCCCAAGATTTGCCCCAGCATCCTGCGACATATATGACCTGGCAAATATTACCACTCCCAACTTATCTCCCTGGCGAAGTTCCTCCAG